>DAOORM010000089.1:0-7677 GCA_035389265.1 Flavobacteriales bacterium
CACCATCCGCATCGGCGTACCAGTTGCGCACCACGGTGGCCATGGGGTCGAAGTCATTGCAATCGGTCGCATTGCTCACATAGCCTGTTGGCCGGGAACAGGTCACGATGAGCGAGCTCGGATCACCGAAGCCGTCACCATCGGAATCGGCGTACCAGTTGCTCAATTCATGCACGGTGGGGTCGAAGTCATTGCAATCCGTGTTATCCGCTACGTGGCCAGGCGGGGCGGTGCAGGCTAGTTGTGCTGGCGCCATCACATTCCCGTAGCCATCCTCATCCTGGTCCATGTACCAGAGGATGGGCCCGATCACCAACGGGTCCGCATCATTGCAATCGTCATCATTGTGCACGTATCCGATGGGCGCGGCACAAGCGGTTTGTTGAACCAAGACATCCCCGGCTCCATCGCCATCGGCATCGGCGTACCAGATCGTTCCATCCGTGTTCAGCGGATCGTTGTCGTCGCAATCCGTGCTATTGCTCACATAGCCGACCGGTGGTGTACAGGTGATCAGCGGACTGCTTGTAACACCCGCACCATCGTTATCCGTGTCCGCGTACCATTCATCCACCGGGCAATAGAGGAGTCTGGCGATCCGATTCCGTTGCACGCTGTTATAACTAATGAAGTTACCTGTGACTAACAGGTTTCCACTTGGGGTCAGATGGAATTGGAACACAGCTCCGACGCATCCCGTACCCCGAGGGAACGATGGGATCAGGTCTCCATTCAAGGTCAACGCGCAGAGGCCAGGTTTGGAAACACCGTTCACCTGCACGAATGATCCTCCAACAAGGATCTTATCCCCCGGGAGTTCCAGCACCGTAGTGATCTGGGTATCATAAACGGTCGAGGTGTTCCAAGTGGGGTCGATGGCGCCTGTTGTTTGCAGACGGACCAGGTAGTTCACGTTGGTGCCGTTGTATTGGGTGAATGATCCAACCGCATAGATCCCTCCTGATGGACCCAGGATCAAGCGTTGAAGCGATAATGACGCGGTCGAGAAACCGGTGCCTGGATCGAAGGAAGTATCAAGTATCCCGCCGGAAGAAAGCAAGGCGATGCCATTCCGTGTCTGGCCTTGCACGACGGTGAACGATCCTCCGATCATGACGCGTCCATCCGGGATCGTTAGGATGGAGGTAACCAGTCCGTTCGTGTTACCTAGGGTCGCAAGCACTTGGTCCAACGATCCGTTGGGCATGAACCTGGCCAACCGCACAGCGGTGGGACCCCCAGGAATGGAGAAATTGCCGGAGATGAGCACGCGATCATCCGGAAGAACCTCCAGCGTGCTTAAGAAGGATGGATTCGGTGCGACCGGTAGGAAGGTTCCGTCGAGCGCTCCATCCGGGAGCAATCGGACCACGCCGCTCACATTCGTACCATTGTATTGCGTGAAAGGGCCCAAGACGATGATCTTCCCATCGCTTTGGACGCGCATGTGGTTGATCTGATCATTGAAGCCTGTTCCCGATACGAATGTCGGGTCGTAGCTTCCTCCGGGAAGCACCCGGGCGATGCGCCCACAGGGATTGCCAGCATAACTCGTGAAGGCACCCGCGATCATGTAGGAGCCGTTCGGAAGTACGGCCGAACGTAAGATGGATGCGTTCGCCCCGGTGCCCGGATCGAAGCTGGTATCCAAGGCCCCTGATTGGGCTCCTGCAAGCGCGATGTGGAAGAACAGGACAAGTGCACCGATCCCTCGGTGGAGGAAAGTGGATATGGCTTTCATGACGTCGATCTGATAGGGTATACTAAAGGTACGGAATGGATCTAGAATTACATGGATCCTGTTCAAGTGCCGATATGGCACCTACGGTTGCGGTTCGTTGGGCCGGAGGTGGCATCTTTGCGTCATGCCATCCATTCTTCGCCTCTGCACCATTCTCCTGCTATTCGTCGTTCGCTCCGCCTCCGCCCACGAAGGCATGTGGCTGCCCACCTTGCTCAAGAGCATCGAAGGCGACATGCACACCGCCGGGCTGCGCATCACGGCCGAGGATATCTACAGCATCAATCAGGGCAGCATCAAGGATGCGATCGTCCACTTCGGTGGTGGCTGTACGGCGGAGGTGATCAGCAAGCAGGGGCTCATCCTCACCAACCACCACTGCGGCTTCAGCGCCATCCAGGAGCAGAGCAGCTTGGAGAACGACTACCTCAAGAACGGCTTCTGGGCCAAGGACAAGGCCGGAGAATTGCGCAACCCCGGGCTCACCGCCACCTTCATCATCCGTATGGAGGATGTCACGGACCGGATCCTTCCCAATATCCCGGCCGAGGCCAACGCTACGGAAGCCCAACGGCGTGAAGTGGTGGGTAAGTTGGGGGAGGCCATTGCCAAGGAAGCCATAGCGGGCACCCACTACCAGGCCGTGGTGCGCCCCTTCAACTACGGCAACTCGTATTTCCTCATCGTCACCGAGACGTTCCGCGATGTGCGTCTGGTGGGAGCGCCCCCCAGCGGCATCGGCAAGTTCGGAGGCGATACCGACAACTGGATGTGGCCACGGCATACGGGCGACTTCAGCATCTTCCGCATCTATGCCGGGCCGGACAACAAGCCCGCAGAACCTTCCGATGCGAACGTGCCCTTCGTTCCGCGCCATTCGTTACCGGTGAACATCGCCGGCGTGCAGGAAGGCGATTTCGCCATGATCTTCGGCTTTCCAGGAAGCACCCAGCGCTACCTCTCTTCTTATGCGGTGGACTATGTGCTGAACACCGCCGACCCCCTGCGGATCAAGATGCGGTCGGCGAGCTTGGATGTGATCGACGCGGCCATGCGCAACAGCGACAAGACCAGGATCCAGTATGCCGACAAACAGGCGAGCATCAGCAATGCGTGGAAGAAGTGGATCGGCGAAGTGCGCGGACTCAAGGAGCTGCGCACCTTGGATCGGAAACGCGAGCAGGAGGCACTCTACGTGGACCGTGCATTGAAACTGGGCCGGACCGATCTCCAAAGGGTGCTGCCTTCCCTCGAAGCGCTCTATGCCGAATACGTTCCACTGGCCACGGCCCGCGACCTTTTCGTGGAGATGGTCTACTACGGCCCGGAGATCCTTCGTTTTGCCGATGGGTTCCGCGAACTCACCGAAGAGCACATGCGGCTGGATGGCGAGGGCAAGTTCGAAGCGAAGGCAGCGGAACGACTGGCCGCAGTACCCGGGTTCTACAAGGACTATGACGTCGAGGTGGACAAGCGTGTCTTCAAGGCACTGCTGCCGATCTACCGGGCCAGCGTACCGGTCAGCGGCCAGCCCGCCGTGTTGAAGGAGATCGATGCCCGCTTCAAAGGCAACAGCGATGCTTGGGTGGACGACCTCTATGCGCGCAGCATACTGGTGAACGAAGCCCGGACCATGGCTGCCCTGGAACTTGCACCGAAGAAGTTCGCCAAGCTGATGGCGAATGATCCGGTGTACAAGGCTTCGCGCAGCTTCTTCAAGTCCTTTCTGGAGCAGGTGCGGCCGCAGCATGCCATGTTGAGCGACAGGATCGAGACCGCCATGCGCACCTATGTGAAGGGCATGATGGAGATGGAGCCCGAGCGCACCTTCTGGCCCGATGCCAACAGCACCTTGCGCCTTTCCTACGGCAAGGTGGAAGGAAGCACACCGCGCGATGGTGTGGTCTATGGCGAATACACGACACTCGATGGCGTGGTGGAGAAACACATCCCCGGCGATGCGGAGTTCGATGTTCCCCATCGCTTGCTGGAACTGCATGCCACGAAGGACTATGGCCAGTACGGGGTGAATGGAACGGTACCGGTCTGCTTCACCTCGTCCTTGCACACGACGGGGGGGAACAGTGGCAGCCCGGTGCTCAATGCGAAGGGCGAACTCATCGGCCTCAACTTCGACCGCACGTGGGAGAGCACCATGAGCGATATCCAGTTCGATCCGGACAAGTGCCGCAACATCTGCGTGGATACCCGCTACATCCTCTTCGTGGTGGACAAGTTCGCCGGAGCGGAACACCTCGTGGACGAGATGGAGCTTGTGCGCACCAATGCCAGCGCGGGTATCCCGGGTATCATCCAACTTCCCATCCACCGATGAGCACCACCTGGACCACGATCGACGGCAAGTTGTGCCGCACCTTCACCTTCAAGGACTTCAGCGCGGCGTTCGCGTTCATGACCCGCGTCGCTTTCCTCGCGGAGAAGCAGAACCACCATCCGGAGTGGACCAACGTGTACAGCACCGTTCGCATCGCGCTAAGCACCCATGATGCTGGGGGAGCGGTCACCGAGAAGGACCGTAAACTGGCTGCTTCCATTGATGCGTTGATGGAAGCTTAGACAAGACAGCACGACCAGAAAGAAGAAAGCCGCCCTTCTGAGGCGGCTTTCTTATGCGGTACTGGACTGATCAGATCTTCTGCACGTTCGCCGTGATGCGCAAGGTGGTCTCCTTGGGCTCGGTGTTCGCGATCACCGTTACGGTCTTGGTCTGAGCATTCTCCTGCTTGCCAGGCTTGTATTCCACCTCGATCTCGCCGGTACCACCGGGAGGGATGGGGGCCTTCGGATAGTTCGGCACGGTGCAGCCGCAGGAGCCGTTGGCCGTTTCGATGATCAAGGGCTCGGTGCCGGTGTTGGTGAACTTGAACACGTGCTTGTTCTCACTGTCCTGCTTGATGTCGCCGAAGCTGTGCTCGTACTCAGCGAAGTTGACCGTGGTCTTGGGGGTGTTATCGACCGGTGCGGCGCTGTTGGCCATGGGGTCGAAGCTGTCCACCGGTGGGGTGCTGGCATCGGTGCTGGTGCTGGCCGCCACGTTGGATGCCACGGTGCCCTTGGAAGCACCATCACCACTGAATTGTTTAACGGCCAGTGCCACGAGTGCAACGGCGATAACGCTGAGAAGCGCGATCTGGATCTTGTCTTTCATCGGAGTACGGGTCGATTTATGGCGCGAATTTAATGCATGGTCCACGCCACGGTCCACCTTAACAGGTGATTAACAGGCTACGCGGCTTGGAGATCAATGTTTGGCCATCCCCAACCGCTGGAACGTGTCGTTGGAGAGCGCCTCCACGGCCTTTTGGAAGCTGCGGTCGACCGGATTGTCCGCATTGATCACCTGCCAATAGGCTGATGTGTTCCATAGGTCTCTGGCTATCAATGCCTTAAGGCGAAGGGTGATCAAGTCCCGCGAACGGGTCCAATCCGCTTCGGAGAACTCCACGCCCTCCTTGGCCGCATAGGCTTGAAGTTCTTTTCCGAGGCCATCATCCACCCGGAAGTCGCGCCCGAAAGCGGCCACCGTCGGGAAGGCCGCCATCCACCGGTCGCGTTCCTGGTCCACTTTGGCGATGGCGAAGGTGTTGAGGATGCCCTTGCGCACGAGTTGCCCGAAGTACTCCGAACTCTGGGTGGTATCGATGGGAACGAACACATCCGGCATGATGCCGCCACCGCCGTACACGATACGCTTGTTCATGGTGAAGTATTTCACCGTATCGGCCATGTGGACGCTGTCGGCCGTGGTGAGCTCCCCTTTGGCGAGGCGTTCGCTCTTTTCGCGCTGGTAGGCTTCCACACCTTCTTCATAGGACTTCTGGATGGAGCGCCCGCTGGGGGTGAAGTAGCGGGATACAGTCAGACGCACGGCAGAACCATCGCTCAGCATCACCGGCCGTTGCACGAGGCCTTTGCCGAAGCTTCGGCGACCCACAATGAGGCCACGGTCCCAATCCTGGATCGCACCACTGACGATCTCGCTCGCACTGGCCGAGCCTTCGTCCACCAACACCACCAAGCGCCCCTTCTCGAAGAGACCGTCTTTCGTGGCATAGGTGTCTTCGCGAGGCGAGGTGCGTCCTTCGGTGTACACCACCAGCTTGCGGTCGCCTAGGAACTCATCGGCCATCTCGATCGCGGTGCGCAGGTAGCCACCGCCATTGCCCTGCAGATCAAGGATCAGGTCTTTCATACCTGCGGCCTTCAACTCGCCGAGCTTCTCGCGGAATTCCTTCATGGTGGTGGCGCTGAAGCGGCTCACCTTGATGTAGCCCACGTTGGGTTCGGCCATGTACGAGGCTTCCACGCTGAAGATGGGGATCTTATCGCGGGTTATCGTGAAGTCCAGCGGTTCGGGTTCGCCTTTGCGCAGGATGGCCACATCCACCTTGGTGCCCTTCTTCCCGCGCAGGCGTTTCATCACATCGGTGTTCTTGAACTCCACACCCGCCACGTTCTCCTTATCGATGCTGATGATGCGATCACCGGCACGGATACCAATGCGCTCGGAGGGACCGCCAGGGATGGCATCCACCACATAGATCGTATCGCGGATGATGTTGAATTGGATCCCCACACCTTCGAAGTTCCCCTTCAACGGTTCGTTCACTTCTTCCAGATCCTCTTTGGGGATGTAGATGGAGTGCGGATCCAACTCGGCCAGCATGCTTACGATGGCTGCATCCACGAGCTTGTCCTTGTCCACATCATCCACATACATGCGGTCGATGTGGTACATGAGGGAGCTTAGCTTGCCCGTGGTAAGCGGATCGTTATCCTGTTGTGCTTGCGCTTTTGGCTGCCAGGCCAGGAAGGAGCAGGCGAGGACGAGGGGGAGGTGACGTACGTGCATAAGTGATCGTAGCGTGGAACGCACTAAAGGCGTGCCGGGTTGCTTCACTGGCGCTTGAAAGTTCGTGAAAGGTCGTTAATGATCAATTGAAATTGCGGGTGCGGACCAGTTCGTTCTTCTTGAAGTATTCGGTCCGTTGGATGCGACCGTTCTCGAAGTACTTCCATTTTCCGTGCTTAAGGCCTTCCTTGTAGTGGCCCACGATACCCTCTTTGCGAAAGGCCCACACCCCATCGCGCAGCCCATGCCGGTATTGGCCTTTCAAACTGATCGCACCCACCTCATCGTACTCCGTCCAATCGCCGTGGGGGCTGTCCCAACCGTAAACGGCGAAGACCAAGGGCCTGCCGTCCGGGTAGTGAGCGCGGTAGATCCCCGATGGATGGCCCCGTTTGTAGTCCATGCTCACAGCCACTTTGTTCGTGTCCACGACGAATTTGCCGATGCGCTTGGACTGGGCCTCGGGGCGAACCGGTTCATAAACCACTGCGTATGGGACGACCGTACCGTTGGTGGGTATCCACAACGTATCGGGTTGCGCGTATAGACCGGTGGTCAAGAGAAGACCGATGAGGAGCGAAAGGGATGATCTCATTCCTTGGATGTGCCGACTTTCCCCGTGGCGCAATTGAAGCGCGCGGTGAGCGTGCGGCCAAGCTGGTCCGTCAAAGTTAGGCTGTGCTGGCCGGCTTCAGGATCCACTGCCAATCGGTGATCGCCTGTGGTGCGCCCGATGTAGGTGCCGTCCAGATCCCAGTTGATGATCGCGCCAGGATCACGATGGGCTGCGTGTAGGACGAGGCGAGAGGCTGTTCCGTCCAACTGAACGGGAAGTAGGATCCGCGCATCAGGCTCGGGGTAGATCAAGCCCATGGTAGCGCTTTCCTGACCGAAGGCCGCTACGGGCAAGGGCCGGTACCCGGCATGCGATGCGGCAAAGTAGTGCTCCATCGCCGGTGGCAGGTTGAACCAATGCACCCAATGGCCATCCCCATCGGGTGGTAGTCGCATGGTCTCCGTTCGATCCACGAACACGCGTTGATGGTAGGGGCATGGTAAGGTG
>DAOORM010000090.1:0-7637 GCA_035389265.1 Flavobacteriales bacterium
ATATGGACAGCGACCTGCCCCACAAATTCGTGGTGAACCGCGCGCTGCCCTCGGACAAGAAACACTCCCCCGTGCGCTGGCTGGTGGTGGCGGTGAGCATGGCTTCGGCCCTGCTCCTGGCCATGCTGGTGCTGGTGGTGCAGGCCAACGTGCAAAAGATCCGCAAAGCCCATGGGTAACGAACTTTCCTTCGAACGATTCCTCGCCCTGATCAAGGCGAAGTACCGCGTCTTCATCGTGGTGGGTGGGCTCGCGGCCGTGATCGGTGTGGTGCTGAGCCACCCGCTCTTCATGAAGCCGCGCTACCTGTCCATGGCCACCGTGTACCCGGTGAACCTGAACAGCTATTCCATCGAGACGCGCACGGATCAGCTGCTGCAACTGCTGCGCAGCAACAGCATCCGCGACAGCCTGATCAAGCAGTTCGACCTGCAGACCGTGTACGAGGCCGATACCGCCCAGAAGGGTGGCTACTTCGCGCTGTACAACGAGTTCCTGGAGCGCGTGGAGATCGGCAAGACGCAGTACGAGAGCGTGATGATCGAAGTGGTGGACGAGGATCCCGTGCGCGCCCGCGATATGGTGAACGCCATGCTCCGCCAAGTTAACCTGCTGGCCCGTCGCCTGCAGCGCGAGAAGTCGCACGAGGTGCTGCGCATCGCCGAGCGGGCCCTGGTGCATGAACGATACAAGTTGGATTCCGTGGAAGCCCGCTTGGACACCTTGCGGAAGACGTCGGGATTGCTCGCGTACGAAACGCAGGCCAAGGAACTCACGAAGGGCTATGTGCGCATGCTCAGCACGGGAGCCAACCAGAGCCAACGTGATCAGGTGCTCAGCATGATCAAAGACTTGGAGAGCAAGGGGGGCGAATTCCGCCAGCTCACCGAGCTCAGCAATATGTTCCGCAACAACTACGACCGCCTGCTCACCCAATACGAGACGGTGGTGAACGACGTGACCAAGGAGCTCACCTACACCAACGTCATCGTGTATCCCGAGGTGAGCGACAAGAAGGTGTACCCGGTGCGCTGGCTGATCGTGCTGCTGGCCACGGTATCCGCGCTGCTGTTGTGCTTCCTGGTGCTGGTCTGGCAGGATAAGCGCTGATGCCGATGCTCGCGCGGTTGAAACAGGACTGGATGGTGCCGCTGATCTGCGGTGTCTTCGTCCTGGCCAACATGCTGCTGATGGCCAACCGCGCCTACTGGCTCAACCTGCTGCCGGTGGCCCTCATCATCGCCTGGGCCATGGTGGCCGCGGTGGATCAACTGCTGCTCTTCATCGCCTTCGCCACGCCGCTCTCCATTAACATGGAGGAGATGGACCTCGGCGGCATCGGCGTGTCGTTGCCCACGGAGCCCATCATGGTGGCGCTCACCCTGCTGTTCCTGATCAAGCTCGGGCTGGAGCGCAACGTGGTGGACAAGCGCATCTGGCGCCATCCGATCACCTACATCATCCTCGCGCAGCTCGCGTGGATGACGCTCTGCATCCTGCCCAGCTCCATGCCGATGGTCTCGGTGAAGTACGTGCTCGCGCGCCTCTGGTTCGTCACCACCATGTACTTCATGGTCTCGCGGCTGTTCCAGAACACACGCAACATGCACCGCTTCATGTGGGCCTATATCGCGGGCCTCTGCATCGTGGTGATCTACACCCTCGTGCGCCACGCGCAGAATGGCTTCGAACACGACCCGGCCCACTGGGTGATGACGCCCTTCTTCAAAGACCACACGAGCTACGGCGCCATCCTCGCCTTTTTCCTGCCCTTCAGCCTCAGCGCGCTCACCTTCCCGGGTTATTCACGCTCCGGCAAAGCCATGGCTTTCCTGCTGCTCACCTTGCTGGCAACGGGTCTGGTCTTCTCGTACACCCGGGCTGCCTGGCTCAGCCTCATCGGGGCGCTGGGCCTCTTCCTCGTCATGCGCTTCAAAGTGCCCACTTGGGTGCTGGTACTCCTTGTAATGGCCGGTGGTGTGGTATACCTGGTGGAAAAGGAACAGATCACCATCGCATTGGAACGCAACCGCGAGGAGAGCAGTGACGACCTTGGCGAGCACGTGAAGTCGATCTCCAACATCTCGAGTGATGCGTCCAACCTGGAGCGCATCAACCGCTGGAATTCCGCCTTGCGCATGTGGCAGGAGAAACCGGTGTTCGGCTGGGGCCCCGGCACCTACATGTTCCAGTACGCGCCCTTCCAAGCCGCGGAGGACCGCACCATCATCAGCACCAACTTCGGCGCGGGAGGGAATGCGCACAGCGAATACCTCGGTCCGCTCTCCGAGCAGGGCGTCTTCGGCATCCTGCTCATGGTCGCGCTGGTGGTGGTGACCATCCACCACGCCATGGCGGTGTACAAACGCATGCAGGCGGGCGGTGACCGGCGCTTGCTCGTAGCGGCCATCCTGGGTCTGGTGACCTATTACCTGCACGGCGCCCTCAACAACTTCCTCGATCTGGACAAGGCCTCGGTGCCCTTCTGGGCCTTCACCATGTTGATCGTGCTGATGGACATCCGCTACCCCAAGCAGCCCGCCACGGAGCACTTGGCTACCGAGGGTGCACGCTAAGCGAAGCGGCAGGTCAGCAACGCGATGTCGTCCAAGTAGGGGAGACCGCTGCGGTGCGTCTCGAACGCGCTGATCACCGCTTCGTTGATGGCCTTCGCCGTGGAACGCGCACCGGCGCTGAGGATACCGTTGATCGTGGTGGTCTCGAAGGCGGTGCCGGAAGGATCCTCCTGTTCCACCAGACCATCGGTGTAGCAGAGCAGGGTGCTGTTCGCCGGCAGCTCGGCCGTGCCGCTCTTCAGGAAGGGCAGTTTCGGCATCATGCCCAAGGCGATGCTGCCATCGCGCAGCGGGGTGATGCCCTGTGCATGGTGCAGCAGTGGGTCGTTGTGCCCGGCGTTCACGTACTGCATGGTGCGCGTGCGCGTGTCGATGATGCCGATGAAGAGCGTGATGAAGCGCTCGCCGCGTGCGCTGGCGTGCACCTTGGCGTTGAGGTCGTGTACGAGTTGCACCAGGTCCGTGGCGTGCGGGATGCTGGCGCGCAGGTTCGCCTGGAAGTTGCTCATGAGCAAGGCGGCCGCGATGCCCTTGCCGCTCACATCGGCCACGCAAGCCACGTACCGCCCGTCGTGCAGGTCGATCAGGTCGTAGTAGTCGCCGCCCACTTCGCTGTGCGGCTGGTACCATCCGGCGGCGTCGATCCGTTCATTGCTCGGCAGGTCGTGCGGCACCAGCATGCTCTGCATCTCGGCCGCCAGTTCCAATTCGCGTTTCGCCCGGGCGGCCATCAGTTCCTGCGCGGCTAATCGGCGGTTCTCCAGGGCCACCACGATCAGGTTGGTGAGGGTCTGGATGAAGTTGAGGTGCTTCACCGTGGGGCTCATCCGCTGCTCCTCCTCGTCGATGTCGCCGATGAGCAGGAAGGCCAGCGGTTTGCCGCGGTGGTATACGGGCACGGCCACGTCGAAGGCGCCGAGGCTGCCGGTGCTCTCCGAACCGATCACCTGGATCTCCGAGAAGGTGCCGAAGGCTTTCTCGATGTCCATGCCGATGGCATCCACGTTGTTGCCGAAGCCGATGATGCGCTCCCACCGCGTGGTGCGCTCGAAGAGCATGAGCCGCGTGATGCCGAGGTCTTCGCGGATGATGCGTTCGTACAGGTTGAGCAAGGATGCGCGGTCCTCGGTGTTGTTGATGGCCTTGGTCACATCCAACAAGGCCTTCAGCTGGAACTCCTTCAGCTCCAACCGCTCGATGATGCGCTCCAGTCTGGCCATGGATCAGTCCTTCAGCCGCTTGAAGAGGTCGGGTAATTTGCCGATCAAGGCCACCTCGCGCATCTTTTGTTTCCACTCACCGGCGGGGCTGCCGAAGTAGGTGCGCCCACCTTCCAATGAGTTGATCAGTCCGCTCTGGCCCAGCACCGTGGCCCCTTTGCCGATACGCAATTTGCTGGGGACGCCCACCTGGCCCCACAACGTCACATGGTCTTCGATCACCACGGCGCCGCTGATGCCCACGTGCGAGGCGATGAGGCAGTGCTGCCCGATCAGCGTGTCGTGCCCCACCTGCACGTGGTTGTCGATCTTGGTGCCTGCGCCGATGCGCGTGTCGGTGCTCACGCCCCGGTCGATCGTACACAGCGAGCCGATCTCCACATCGTCCTCGATCACCACGCTTCCTCCGGGGGCCATCTTGTCGTAGCCGCTGGGGCGCTTCTTGTAGTAGAACGGGTCGCCGCCGATGACGGTGTTGGCGTGGATGGTGACGCGATCGCCGATGGTGGTGTTCTCGTAGATGACCACACCGGGCATGATCAGGCAATCGGCACCGATGCGCACATTGGCGCCGATGACCGCGCTGCGGTGGATCTCGGTGCCTTCACCCACCACGGGATCCTGGCTGTCCCACGCTTGGCGGGGCATGATGCCGCGCACGAGTTTGTTGTACTCCGCGCACGGATCGTGGCAGATGATGATGGCCTTGCCCGCCGGTGGCTCCACCTCCTTGTTGATGAGGATGGTGGTGGCGGCGCTGTTCAGGGCCTTGTCGTAGTACTTCTCGTGGTCCACGAAGACGAGGTCGCCTTCCTCCACGCGGTTGATCTCGTTGAGCCCGGTGACGAGGCGTTGGGTGTTCCCTTTCGCCGTGGCACCCAATAGCTCGGCGAGCTGGGCGGCTGTCTGTGGTGGGTCGAGGCGCATGCGGTTGTGCGCCAAAGGTAACGGGCGTTGCGCAGGAGTGAACGTCGCTCTTCTATGGTTCACCCGCCTATTCCCTCATCCAGCGCAAAGGACGGAACAGGTGTGTATTCTCGGGCTGAACGATGTAGCAGCCTTCAGGGAGCGAGCTGACGTCCAACCGACCACCATGGCGAGATAGCGTACTTGTCAGCACTGTACGACCCGTCGCATCGATAACATGCACGCGCATGTTGGCTGAGAACGTAAGTCCGACCACTTGGATATGGTCGGTACCGTCCGGAAGGATGGACCATGTACCTGCCTGCTTGGGATCATTGATGCCTACGCCCCATGAACAGGAGGGTACAGCCGCAGTGCCATAGCTGATCTGATCGTCCCTGTAACACTGCAAAAGGGGATGGTCGGCTATATGAGCTTCTTCGCAAGGCGGGAAGAACAAGGCTTGATCAGAGCCGACCCGTTCCGTATATGAAAAGGTCAGCCCGCCATTCCTGCAGGGGTTGTTCATGGCTATGGTCCGGAGCCATTGACCTTCTAGCCAGACATGCCCTGTATCCGTTACATTGAAAGGGCACCAGCAGCCCCAGTCGCCGAATTCCAAATGTTCCCAATGTTCACCGGGACTGGCACCGAACCAGATCAACGTATCCCAGCGGGACAGACCCCACTCGGGAAATGACTGATATTGATAAATGACACCATCGTCGGCCCGGGTGATATACAGCGTAGCACTCAACGCACCATTCGCATACGTATGCCGGATCACGTTTCCCGTTCCCCCTTCGAGTAGTGTATCGCCAACGTAGGCGTAGCGAGAGAATATCCCATCGAACCAAGGTGAAGCGTATTGCCATTGAGCACCGGGCACACACCATTGCTGCGCATGCACCGCTCCGAAGAGCGAGAGGCAGAGAGCCAACGAATGTGCAATGCGCTTCATTGTTTCAACCAATTGGTATGATACCGTTCGCCACGGAGATCCGATATGCACACCACATAACAGCCCGGTGCTAGGTTGCTGAGATCGAGCCATTGCGTGGGGCCGCTCATCGTAAAACTGGTCACCGTGCGGCCTTGCGCGTCGCGGATCGCGATGGAGGTATTGGGCCAGCTCGTGCCGATAAGGTCGATGCGAATTGGGCCATCGCTGGGGTTGGGCGATATGTGCAGAACGTGGTTTGGAAGAGGGGGTTCCCACACCCCCACATTCAGCCCGTACAACCGGCTCACCATACGTTGGGTGGTATCGTTGGTGGTGCCATCGTCGTAGCCGTGGTAGGCGCCGTAGATGTAGAAGCTTCCATCCGCTGCGGGTACGATACCAGCAATGCTCTTGTAGGTAGTGGTGCCCGAACTGACCACGTAGTCATAAGCACCACAACCGAGGCCATCGAAGACATCCTCGACCAAGGCGCCCGAGCTATCGATCATGGCGATGCCGCCGCGGTCCAAGCCATTGACCTGATCGAATACACCCGTAACGATGAATCGGTCGGGAGAAAGCTGATGGATGGAACCAACTACTGGAATGCCAGAACCATTGAACGTTGCGTAGAACTCGAGGAGGTTAAAGCTCGCGTCCAGGCTTCCGTCGGCATGTAAGCGGATAAGACCCTGTACTTGATCCGAACCTTGTAGCTTCAATGGACCTGCAACAAGAATGCGGCCATCCGGGAGGGTAAGGTAGTCCCTAGCCCCACCATACCATTGCAAGGGCGCCTCGAAGGTGGTGTCCAAGGTTCCATCGGCCCACACGCGGAAGACGGTGTTCACCGGTTGTCCTTCGTAGGTGGTCATGGTGCCGGTGCAGAGGAACTTGCCATCGGGCTGTTCTTCGATGGCATAGATCACCCCATTGCACAGGCGGTGCGTACGAGTGGTATCCAGGTAGCCCGTGTTGGTGAACCAGATCAGGCTGTAGAGCCCCTCGAACCCCCGGATACTGTCGGAGAGCACATGGGCACCGCTCATCAAGACGCGCCCATCGGGGTAAACGTGGTAGTCTCCGCCTTGGAGGGCGAACACGTATGGGCCAGCGCTGGGCAGGATGTATCCGGTATCCACAGTCCCATCCTCGAAGATCCTCCTGACTCCTGCTCCATTGCCAATATAGTAACGTGAATTCCAAGGTGTGATGCGTCCACCGCCAGGGGCGAAATCCGGGAAGGGTAGAACGCGATCGCCGGATGCTGTCACACGGACATACCCTCTGTCGAATTGATCACCGGGCCAGCGTAACACCCCAGATAGTAGTACATCGCCGTTGGAAAATTCGGCTATCGAACTCACGTACCTGACGTTCAATCCAGTCCTGAATGACAGGTCCAGATCGAATGGAGCTTGCGGCCAGGTGACTTGGGCCACGTGTAGTGTGACCGACAAGGCAAGTAGCCGCATGATGCGGCTGATGCTCATTGGCGTATGACCAGGTTTTTGGTGAGTTGTGTTGAATCGTGGTTGGTCAGGACCACGTTGTAGGTACCTGGTGCGAACTCCCGGCTATCCAGCACGAGTTGCTGTTGTTCGGAAGCCACGATCAATTGCTTCAGCACACGGCCAGTGATGTCTTGGATCACGATCGCGGGGTTCATGGGTTCGGCAGCCAGATCCACTTCCAAGACCACAAAGGTGCTTGCAGGGTTGGGGTAGATCGCGAACGTTCCAACTTTCCTTGCCTCTTCCAGACCGAGTGCGATCTCACAAGGCCCTGCCACTCGGATCAGTTCCATATCCTCATCGGCGTAACAGCGCAAAGCACCATACCCACCGTCGATCAGCCAATAATGGGATAGTTGAACATCGAGGAACAGTTGAATGGGTCCGATGCGTTCGAAGATCGTATCGACTACGACCACGATGTCCTCCAGTGTGGCTTCGATGGCCAGGAACCGTAGCGATAGACCCCCAAGGGTGG
>DAOORM010000091.1:0-7624 GCA_035389265.1 Flavobacteriales bacterium
GGTGACGAGGTGATCGAAGCCGCACCTGCAGCCAAGCGCGCTGGTGGCGCCCGCAAAGAGGGAGCCGCTGGTGGCAGCAACGCCTCGGTGAAGAGCGTGAACGAGAAAGTGGAGAAGAGCACCTTGGGCGACCTCAGCGTGCTGAGCAATCTCAAGAGCCAGATGGAGAACAAGGAGCGCGGTGGCAAAGACACCGACAGCGCCGAGTAAACCCTCCGCAACACAACGATCGAAGCCCGGTCCCGCAAGGTGACCGGGCTTCGGCGTTCTGGTGGATATATTGCCACGGATGCGCACGAATTTGCTCTTCACGATCTGCTGGCTATTCTTGCTGTTCGGTGTGCTTTACTTGCAGCACCTACTCACTTCGTCGCCTCCTATTGACCAATTTTCCGATGGGCAGGCAGGAATTGGCAATGCCTCCGTATTCTTGATGCAGGCCGCACTCTCCCTTGTGGCTTGTGCACTCTTCATTGCACAAGGACTGCATATCGCATTCACCCCGAATGCCAGGAACTTCCTTGGATACCTGAACTTGTTCCTTTTGCTCGCAGTGCCGTTGGTCTTCTGGCTTGGACTGCGTGATTAACGTGTGTGTACTTGGATCGTTCGATCCTTACCTCTTCCTCCTATTTCCTTCATCCTTTGCTCGACTGTTGCCGGTGCGTTTCCATTGGCCTGGGTATCTTCGCCACCGATGTCCTCCGTTCCTCTGCTTACGAGCAAGGCCTTCGGGCTTACGGTAGAGCGGCTATGCTACCAGCTGATCGAGGACCACGGCAAGTTGGAAGGGCTCGCGATCATCGGTTTGCAGCCCCGGGGCATCCTGTTGGCGCGTCGGCTGCGAGGTGAGTTGCACCGCATCCTGGGCAAGGAGCAGCTGCAGTACGGTGAGTTGGACATCACCTTCCACCGCGACGACTTCCGGCACCGGACTTCCTTGCCGCAGCCCAGCGCCACCCAGTTGGACTTCTCGCTGGACGACCGCAAGGTGGTGTTGGTGGACGACGTTCTCTACACGGGCCGCACCATCCGTGCCGGACTCGATGCCATGCTCGCCTTCGGCCGACCGGCCAGCGTGCAGCTGTTGGTGTTGATCGATCGGCGCTTCAGCCGGGAGTTGCCCATCCAACCCGACTATGTGGGGCGCTGGGTGGACAGCATCGGCGATCAGCGCGTAACGGTGCAGTGGAAGGAGACCGATGGCGCGGATCAGGTGTTGTTGCACGGTCCGGGCACCGAAGGACGCGAACCATCAAGCATGGCCCAGGGCACATCAGCGGACCGATGAACACCACGGCACAGAGCGAACAGTTGAGTGTGGAGCACCTGCTCGGCATCAAGGAACTCTCCGCTGCGGACATCGAGCTCATCTTCCGCACGGCCGATGGGTTCAAGGAAGTGCTGAACCGGCCGATCAAGAAAGTGCCTTCGTTGCGCGACCTCACCATCGCCAACCTCTTCTTTGAGAGCAGCACGCGCACACGCGTGAGTTTCGAACTGGCCGAGAAGCGCCTGAGCGCCGACGTGGTCAACTTCAGTTCCTCCGGCAGCAGCGTGAGCAAGGGTGAAACCCTCGTGGACACGGTGAACAACATCCTGGCCATGAAGGTGGACATGGTGGTGATGCGCCATCCGGATCCCGGCGCGGCGGTCTTCCTCAGCCGCCATGTGAACGCACGCATCGTGAACGCGGGCGATGGCACCCATGAACACCCGACCCAGGCCCTGCTCGATGCCTACAGCATCCGCGAGAAGCTCGGCAAGGTGAAAGGGGTGAAGGTGCTCATCGTAGGCGATATCCTTCATTCCCGTGTGGCGCTCAGCAACATCTTCTGCCTGCAGAAACTGGGTGCCGAGGTGATGTTGTGTGGCCCGCAGACGCTAATGCCGCGCTACATTGACACCCTGGGTGTACGGGTGGAACCCGACTTGGACAAAGCGTTGAAGTGGTGCGACGTCGCCAACATGCTGCGGATCCAGCTGGAACGGCAGGGCGGCGATGGTGTGGCCAACTTCCCGAGCTTGCGCGAATACGCCATGCGCTTCGGCTTGGATCTGGAACGGTACAAGCGTATCGGCAAAGAGATCGTGATCATGCATCCCGGTCCGATCAACCGTGGGGTGGAGGTGACCAGTCAGGTGGCCGACCATGCCAACAGCATCATCCTGGACCAGGTGGAGAACGGCGTGGCCATCCGGATGGCCGTGCTTTACCTCCTCGCCGCCCGTATCCCACGCACGGCTGTTTGAAACTCTGACCGATGTGAATAACGCGCCCCATTCAAGGGTGTGCCTATATTTGGCGGGAAGCCACTCCAAGGACCATGAACTTCACCATAGAAGATAAAGGCCGGTACACGCTCGTCACGAGCAACGTGGACAAGCTGGATACCACCTGTGCGCCCGAACTGAAGAGCGAACTGGTGTATCTCAACAAAACCAACGTCCGCAACGTCATCATCGACCTGAGCGCCACCCGGTATTGCGATTCCAGCGGTCTCAGTGCGTTGCTGGTCGCCAACCGCTTGTGCAAGAGCGTGAACGGCACCCTCGTGGTGTGCGGTCTGCAAGAACCGGTACAGAAATTGGTACAGATCTCGCAGCTCGAAAGTGTGCTTTCGATCACCCCCACACCCGCCGAGGCGGTGGACCTGCTTTACATGGAGGAGATCGAGAAGGACGTCAACAAGGAATGAACACATGAAGAAACTCCTACTCCTCACCACGTTCGCGATCTCCGGGGCTGTGGCCTCGGCGCAGTGTACGCCCGATCCACTCTATGCGGATAGCGTCTTCGGCGTTTGGCCCGACACTACCGAGAACTTCATGCCCGGTGTGGTCGGTCTGCTCTACAGCGACACCTTGAACCTGATCGTACCGGCCAATGCGAGTGAGATCCCGGCGGATCCACCCTATCCACCTTTGGCCTTGGATAGCATCCAACTCCTCAGTGTGGATGGCTTGCCGCCAGGGATCACCGTGAGTTGCAATTCGCAGACTGCGGCTTCCTGCACCTACCTACCCACCCAACTCGGCTGTGGCTTGATCCAAGGAACGCCAACGACCACGGGTACCTTCCCGATCGAGTTGAGCGTTCGGGCGTGGTCCACCATCAATATCGTGGTGCCGTTCCCGGTTTCGCAGGATATCACCTTCGGTGGTTACGAGATCGTCATCTCCGACAACACCACGGCCGTGTTGAGTTTGACCAATACGGGTCTCTCCAACGTGCGCAACATCCCGAATCCGTTCGCGTCCCGCACCATGATCGAGTTCAACGCCGGCAAGGCTGGCGAGGCACGCATCCGGGTGTTCAACCTGGTGGGTGAGGAGATGTGGAACGAAGTGGTGGAGACGAAGGTGGGCCAGAACCGAGTGCCGTTCGATGGCGCACAGTTCCCCGCTGGTGTCTACCTCTACAAGATCGAATCCGGTTCCAACACCTTCACGGGTCGCATGGCCCTGCAGCGTTGATCGTGAAGTGACCATTGATCGAAGGCCCCGGGAACGGGGCCTTCGTGTTCCCGGCCATGCACAGAGCACCTTTCACCGTGACCACTTTGGGGACCGGAGCGGCCCTGCCAGCGCGTGGAAGGTATCCGACATCGCAACTCGTTCAGGTGAACGGGGCGTGGTACATGGTGGATTGCGGCGAAGGCACACAGGAGCGCCTGCGCGCTGTCGGCTTCAACTTCCAACGTATCGGGCACATCTTCATCAGCCACCTGCACGGCGATCACTACCTCGGTCTCATGGGCCTCATCAGCTCCATGCACCTCATGGGCAGGCTCACACCGCTCACGGTGCACGGCCCACCCGACCTGAAGGCCATCATCGATATTCAGCTGCGGGCCTCGGGTACTTACCTCCGCTATCCCTTCCACTTCGAACCGACCGCGCCGATCAGTGGTGAACTGTTTTTGGAGGATGACCGCGTCACGGTTTCAGCGCTAGCTCTACAGCATCGGATCCCATGCACCGGGTTCGTGTTCCGAGAGCGGCAGGGACCGCGACTGCTCAAGCCGGATCGGGTGTCGGAGATCCCCACCTTCAAGCGCAACGCCGTGAAGCAGGGCGAAGACCTGGAATTCCCCGATGGCCGTCGCTTGACCAATGAGGAACTCACCTTGGAACCGCTGCGACCGCGGAGCTACGCCTATTGCTCGGATACCGCGTTCGCCCCGGAACTGATCCCTCATCTGCGTGGTGTCGACCTGCTCTACCACGAGTCCACCTTCACCGCAGCAATGGGGGCACGAGCCAAGGAGACCATGCACAGCACGGCCGCCCAAGCCGCCACCATCGCGCGTGAGGCGGGTGTGGGAAAGTTGCTCCTGGGCCATTTCAGTTCGCGCTACAAGACCGTTGACGCATTGCTGGACGAGGCGCGGGCCGTGTTCCCGAACACCATCCTGTCTTCTGAAGGCGCCGAGTTCCAAGTGGAAGGGTGAACATCTTTTTTCGGCTGGATCCGATCGGTGGATAGCTTTGTCGCTTGTTAAGAATAATTCTAAACAAGAATGATCGTACGAACCCTCATCGCGGACCACAGTGAGTTGGCCTTGATCGGCCTGCGCACCATCCTGTCCGAGGCGGGCCGTGTGGAGTTGGTGGGTGTGGCGCGGGATGCGGTGGCGATGGAGGCCATGATCGTGCGGCACAAGCCCCATGTGGTGCTCTTGGACCATACGGCGGAAGGCTTCGGCCCCAAGGCCATTCGGGAAGGGCTGAAGCGTTCCCGCACCACCAAGTTCGTCAGCATCACCACCGATCCATCCACGGCCACCCTCATGGCGGCCATCCGAGCGGGTGTCACCAGTTACATCCGCAAGGATTGCGACGTGCAGGAGATCATCGATTCCGTTACGCATACGGCCGATGGGCAGAAATTCTTCTGTGGGAAAGTGCTGGACGTGCTCCGCAAAGCATCCTTCGATGTGGAGCGTTTTCTGGAAGAACCCTTGAGTTGCGCACCCCTGGTGCTTAGCGACCGCGAGTGCCAGGTGATCACGTTGATCGCAGAAGGCAAGTCGTACACCCGCATCGCCGAGGAATTGAATCTGAGTTCGCACACGGTCATCGCTCACCGGCGCAACATCATGCAGAAGTTGGGGGTGAACAACACAGCGGCTGTCGTGCTCTACGCAGTGAAGAACGGCTTCATCAGTCCCAACAAGTTCCTGTTCGATCGCACGGTGTGATCGGACGCTGACGCGTGCCTCCCGCTGGTACATTGCGGCATGGTGCAGGTGATCGGTGAGATCGGAGGTTCGTCTTCGCGGTGGGCCGTGCTCTCGGGCGATGGTACTGTGCAGACGTGGCCTTCAAAGGGCGAGCGCTGGCCGGGTTTCAACCCCCTGAGCGGCGATGGGGCCGCATTCTCCGCCGCGCTCCACGACCTGATCACGACCGGGCAGCCGGAGGCGTTGGATGCCGTTGCCATTCATATCTATGGCGCGGGCTGCGGCTCCGAGGAGCGTCGCCTGCGCATGCGAACGGCCATCGCCGGTGTCTGGCCCGATACAGCCATCCAGGTGGAGTCTGACCTCATGGGGGCGGCTCTGGGTTTGTGTGGAAAGAAATCCGGTCTGGTCCTGATACTCGGTACGGGCATGAACGCCGGCCACTTCGATGGGGAGCGGCTGCATTGCCCCATGCCATCGCTGGGTTACCTGCTCGGCGATGAGGCCAGCGGTGCCGATATCGGCAGGCACTTGTTGCAGGACGCCTATTACCGGCGCATCCCAGAGGATGTGTCACTGCGCATCTTCGGCGAAGCCCCACCTGCGTTGTCTTTGGTGCTCGCACGGATCCACCAAGCCCCGCACCCGGCCCGTGAGCTGGCAGCCTTCACGGCCTTGTTGGCCCCACACTTACATGAGCCTTATGTGCGCGACCTGATCCAGGGACGCCTCCACGCGCTGGCCGAACTGCTCACGGGTTTCTTCAGACCCGAGCAGATCACCGAGGTGTATGCCACCGGTTCCGTGGCTTATGGGTTCCGGGAACTGCTCACCGAGACATTGCTCGACCGCGGTATGACGCTCAATGTCGTGGAGCCTGATCCCCTGCTGGGCCTGGTGGCACACCACCGGCAACAAGGGTTGTGATCCGTGCGGTCCCCTGCACCAGTTCCTGAAGGCGCTGGAAAGCTTGGCGGTTCTCCTCCGAATGGATGCTGCGCAGCACACGTGCGCGTTCCACTGCGGTGAGGTGCCAGCTCAACGAGATCTGTTCATCATCGGAATGGCGCAACTGGATGTCGATGATCTCCATCGGGAATTCGGCCCACGCGGAGGCTTGGCGCAACATGAAGTCGTAGTCCTGGTCCTGGACGCGCACCACGTTGTCGTACACGCTACCCAACGGATCGAGCACGCGTCCCACGAGCGATGAATTGCTGGACTTCACATCGAGTTCCTTCTGCGTATCGCGCAGCTGGATCACCACCACGCCGCTGGTGTTCGCCTGGATCCAATCGCGGAAGGTGTGCAGGAAGGCCAATGAGATCCGATACCCATAGTTGTCGCGCAGCCCGGCATCCATCACCCGCATCGGGGGTACGCTGGGTAGCGAAACGAGCGGGGTGATGTAAGGGAAGGTCGCGTTCATCCGCAGCGCGCTCGTGAGCTTGAGCTCCCCGGCATCCTGGTCTTGGAACATGCGCTGGAACTCGATCGACTCCGGTTGACCCGCACTTTGCATCTGGCCAGCAGGTGCGACGCTCGTGAGGAAGGCCATGGGCTGTGCGGCGATGACCAGTCGGCGCCCATCGTTGATAGAGGCTGGAGCCATGGCCAGCAGCGGGATGCGCGCCTCGCGTTCGGGTTCCACCAGGTCGTTCAACCGGATGTCCAGCAAGCCGCGGGTGTTCTCGTTCAATCGGCGTTCGAAGGTGTAGCCGCGGTCCAAGGTGTACGAGAGTCCGCGGTCCTCCACACGGCGGTAGCGCACGAACATGTCGTTGGTCACGAAGCTGAACGCGAGCGGGTTCAACATATCGGTGGAGACCTCATCAAGGATCCCGAGGTCGTTGCGGTCGTGGGCCGATCCCTGTTCTTGGGCCAGGAAGAGTTGTCGGTAGTAAGCCGCACCGATCAGGCCGCCGGAGGACCCCGTCATTAGGGCTGTGCGTTCCATCAGCGCACCGCCGAGCAGACTATCCGCATGCTGCATACAGCGCAAGGTCCAGAGCGTGGCACGCAGCCCACCGCCGCTGGTATTGATCAGGATGAACGGAGGCTTTTCACCTGTACTGGTGAGGCCTTGGTTGTCGTTCCTCCACTGCTCCAACGTCTTCAACAACGCTTGGGCGTCCAGCTTGGCTGCCGTGGTGTCGGTGGCCAGGGCATGGATGGTAGCTCGGTCGTATGTGGCGGGTTCCACTGTGTAATCCAGGCCATACGCGTGGTTATCGTAGAAGAACCGATCGGTGTACTGGCTCAACAGGTTCACGCCGATGATGATGCCGATGATCACCGTGCCCGTCCACCCCTGCAGCCAGCTGAAGAGCGCACTGATGACCATGATCAGCATGGTGAGCAGGAGGAACACACTGGCCCCAGCAGGGATGGCGAAGAAGCGGAACTCGCTGAAGGCGCCGAGGGCGATGAAACTGAGG
>DAOORM010000092.1:0-3449 GCA_035389265.1 Flavobacteriales bacterium
TTCTCCAGCACCGCCCATCCGGTCTTGGCTTGAATACGCCACGTTGCGGCGCTGTCGCCCGGCATGATCCGTTTCACCGTGCGCTGGTGCGACACCTCGAACGGCAGGACCTCATCGTGCAACGCTTCCACGAAGCGGATCTGTTGGAGTGCGGTTATGCGCAGCCCACCGCGTAACCAGAACATATCGATGGAATCGCCCATGGTGGCGTTGCCGTACGGGACCGTATCCAACCAGTGCTGCATCCGCTCGACCCCGACCCGGCGCGCGGTCTCCTGGTAGAACCACGCCGCACTGTAAGGGAGTGCCTGGCGCATGTTCAAGTCCTGGTTCCAGTCAGGCGAATACCGTTCCACCTTGTCCCAGGGAAGCACGGTGTTCTCGTCGGGAACGGCGACTTCTTGCAAGGCCACCAAGGAGTTGAAGAGTTTGAAAGTGCTGGCCGGTAAGAAGCCTTGGTTCGCACGGGCGGTGTCCGAAGCCTGAAGCCGCCCGCTGTCCGGTTCCCAGAGCACGAAGGTGCCCACGACCCCGCTGTCAGCGAGCTGCTGAGCCCAGTCGGCACGGGGTCGAAGGCTGGGGACTTCGACGGGCACCTCGATGACCGTGGTCTCTTCTGGTTGCGGAGTGGTGCACGCCTGCAAGAGAGCGATCAACAGCGGCCACGCCTTGATCGTTGCGCGTTGGAACATGCGCGAAAGGTAGCTCCCGAAATACGTGGACACGTTCAGTTCCTCAGTTCCCGAACATCTCTTTCACGCGCTCGAAGAAGCCTTTGTCCTTCGCGGTGGGCTTGGGCTGGAAACCGGGACTGCTGCGCAGTTTCTCGAGGGTCGCTTTCTCTTCCTTGGAAAGCTCGGTGGGTGTCCACACCATCACATGCACGAGCAGATCGCCGGTGCCGTGTTGGTTCACACTGGGTAGTCCCTTTCCACGCAAACGCATGGTGGTTCCGCTCTGGGTGCCGGGCTCGATCTTCACCTTAGCCTTACCGGAAACGAGTGGTACTTCAATACTGGACCCGAGTGCCGCGTCCACCATGCTGATGAAGGCCTCGTAGTGCAACGTGGATCCATCCCGCTTCAATTCCTTGTGCTCCTCTTCCTCGATCACTACCAGCAGGTCGCCAGGGATGCCGCCAGCCGGGGCCTCGTTGCCCATACCACTGATGTTGAGCTGCATGCCTTCCTCCACACCCGCAGGAATGCGGATCGGCACCACCACTTCCTCACGGACGAGGCCGTGCTCATCGCTGCCTGGTGCGCGCTTGCTCACAGTTTGGCCTACGCCACCGCAAGTAGGGCAGGTGGTCACTGTTTGCATCTGACCCAGAAAGGTGCTCTGCACGCGCCGCACTTGCCCACTTCCACCACAAGTATTGCAGTTGCCGTACTCGCTGCCTTTACCGCGGACGAGCTTGGTGACCTTGATCTTCTTCTCAGCACCGTGGGCGATCTCCTCGAGGTTGAGTTTCAGGCGCACCCGCAGGTTGCTGCCTTTCACGGTGCGGCCTCCACGTTGCTGACCGAAACCACCGAATCCGCCGCTGAAGCCACCACCGAAAATGTCGCCGAACTGGGAGAAGATGTCCTCCATGTTCATGCCACCGCCTTGGTAGCCACCACCGCCACCGAAACCACCGGGTGCATTATGTCCGAAACGGTCGTACTTCGCCTTTTTGTCGGCGTCGCTCAGGATCTCGT
The DNA here is from genome assembly GCA_035389265.1 of Flavobacteriales bacterium. Lineage (GTDB taxonomy): Bacteria > Bacteroidota > Bacteroidia > Flavobacteriales_F > PHOS-HE28 > PHOS-HE28. The sequence goes on from DAOORM010000092.1 coordinate 1,704, forward strand.
AGGACGAAGCCGCCTCCTTGAACTTTTCCTCGGCGGCCTTGTCGCCCGGGTTCTTATCCGGGTGGAATTTGATCGCCAGTTTGCGGTACGCCTTCTTGATCTCGTCCGCGCTAGCATTGCGGCCAACACCAAGGACTTCGTAAGGGTCTCGTTTGCTCATGTGTGGGAACTGTGGTTGCTGGCGTGTGGGGCGATGCGCGCATCGCCACTATTCGCCGACCACCACCTTGGCGTATCGGATCACTTTCTCATGCAGCGTGTAGCCGTTCTCCACCACGTCGAGCACCTTGCCCTTCAGGTCCGGCGTTGGGGCCGGTGCTTTGGTGATGGCTTCGTGCTTATCAGTATCGAAGATTTCGCCCTTCGCGTCGGGCATGGCCTTCAGGCCTTGGGAGCTGAGGATATGCTGCATCTTCTGGTGGATCAACTTGAACCCTTCACGAATGGCGTTGATGTCGTCCACCTTGTCGTTGTTGGCCATGGCGCGATCCATGTCGTCCAATACGGGCAGCACGGCTTTCAAGGTGTTCTCCCCGGCGAACTGCATCAGTTCAAGCCGCTCCTTGGCGGTGCGCTTCCGGAAGTTGTCGAACTCGGCGAAGAGCCGGATATGCTTGTCGTGGACGGCCTGATGTTCCGCACGGAGCAGGTCGAGTTCGGCCTTGAGCACCTCCGTTTCGGAGCGCTCGGTTGCTGACGCGGTGTCAGCGGTGGCAGTCCCGTGGTCCTCGGTAGCTGGTGTTTCCGGGTTCTCGGGCAGGGTGGTTTCGTTCTTCACGGTCTCGTTCTCCATGGCTGGCTTCTCCTTTACGGTGCGGCGGAACGGGTTCTTCAAGTCCATCGGGGGCGATTTTTCCGGCGTTCCGGCGCAGCCGGGTCGGCAATTCCGGTGCCATGGGCGTGGTCCGGACAGGTTGGCATGACATTCAACGGAAAAGCCCCGGTAGGGACCGAGGCTTTTCCGTTGTAGAGTTGCTTCCTCAGAGGCTCTTCACATGCTTATCCAGTTCCTGATGTAGCGCCATGCCGCGCAGGTTCTTGGCGATGATGATCCCGTTGGGGTCCACCAGGAAACTCATGGGGATCGAACTCACCCCGTACAATTGGGCGCCTTTGGAATTCCAGAAGAGCAGATCGCTCACATGGTATTTCCAAGTGAGACCGTCTTGGGCGATCGCGGCTTTCCACGCGTCGCGGCTACGGTCCAGGCTCACGCTGTACACTTCGAATCCCTTGGCGTCGGTGAATTTGGCCTTGCTGTACTTGTTGTAGGCGGAGACCACGTTGGGGTTCTCCATGCGGCACGGACGGCACCAGCTGGCCCAGAAGTCGATGAGCACGTATTTGCCTTTCAGCTCCGAAAGCTTCATCACCTTGGTGCTGTCGGCGTTCATGAAGGCGAGTTCGGGGGCCTTGTTCCCGATGCTGGTGCCCACCTGGACGTTGCCCTCTTCGGGTGCACTTTCGGAGACGCGGGAGGCGAAACCGTAGATGGCGAGCAGCACCACGGCTGCGCTGATGGCGATGCGGGTCTTCGACATGATCGTGCGGAATTCCATGGGGCGAAGGTAATTTGTACCGGAGGCTTCGGGCTATGCCAAGATCGTGCCGGGATCGGATGGCTGGTCAGTGTCGAGCCAGGGGCAGCGGCCATTGCTCCTGCTCCTGCCCCTGCCCCTTGCGTTCTACACCCGTTCGATCTGCGCCCCGATGGCTTTCAAGCGTCCCTCGATGTCCTGGTACCCG
>DAOORM010000092.1:3549-7613 GCA_035389265.1 Flavobacteriales bacterium
CCGTTCGATCTGCGCCCCGATGGCTTTCAAGCGTCCCTCGATGTCCTGGTACCCGCGGTCGATCTGTTCGATGTTGTCGATCGTGCTCGTACCGTCGGCGCTCAGGGCCGCGATCAGCAGGGAAACACCCGCACGGATGTCGGGACTCGTCATGCGGATGGCGCGCAGCGGTTTCTCGAAATCCTTGCCGATGACCAGCGCGCGGTGCGGATCGCAGAGCGTGATCTGGGCACCCATTTCGATGAGCTTATCGGTGAAGAACAGGCGGCTCTCGAACATCTTCTGGTGAATGAGCACATGGCCGCGTGCTTGGGTGGCAGTGACGAGCACGATGCTGAGCAGGTCAGGGGTGAAGCCCGGCCACGGATGGTCGCTGATCACGCGGTTGCTGCCATCGAGGAAGGGTTCTATCGCGTAGTGGTCGTGCGCAGGGATGTGGATGTCGTCGCCGCGGCGTTCCACGGTAATGCCCAAGGTGCGGAAGACAGCCGGGATCACGCCGAGGTGGTCGTAGCCGGTGTTCTTGATGGTGATCTCGCTGCGCGTCATGGCCGCCAAGCCGATGAACGAACCGATCTCGATCATGTCCGGCAGCATCGTGTGCTCGGTGCCGCCGAGTTCTTTCACACCATCGATGTGCAGCAGGTTGCTACCGATACCACTGATCCTAGCGCCCATACGTACCAACATGTTGCAGAGCTGTTGCAAGTACGGTTCGCACGCGGCGTTGAAGATGGTGGTGCGCCCTTCGGCGAGCACGGCGGCCATCACGATGTTGGCGGTACCCGTCACGCTGGCTTCGTCGAGCAGCATGTAGCAGCCCTTCAGCTGTTTCGCTTCTGCGCGGTAGAAGGAGTCGCTCTCGTCGTATTTGATGGTCGCCCCCAGTCGCTCGAAGCCGGTGAAGTGCGTGTCCATGCGCCGCCTTCCGATCTTGTCCCCACCGGGACTGGGGATGTACCCGCGGCCGAAGCGCGCCAAGGCCGGTCCCGCCACCATTACACTGCCACGCAGGCTTCCACCCATGCGGCGGTACTCGGGATCCAGGAAGAACTCCAGGTTCACGCTCTTCGCTTGGAAGCGGTAGGATCCCGTGCCGAGTTTTTCAACGCCCACGCCCATCGCGCACAGCAGGTCGATCAACTTGTTCACGTCCACGATATCGGGCACGTTGTGGATGGTGACCGGCTCGCTGGTGAGCAGCACGGCGCAGAGGATCTGCAGGGCCTCGTTCTTGGCACCTTGCGGCACCACCTCACCTTTCAGCCTGCGACCACCGACGATCTTGAAACTTCCCATGTCCGCGCCAGGGCCTTCGTGTTACCGGCGTGGCCGGGCGAAGGCGCGTGCTGCGAAACAACGCAGATGCGCGGGGTGAATGCCGGCGCTCACCGGCCGCGTATCAACAGGGCATTGTCACCTTGCGACCGATCAGCGGAAGAAGTAAGCGACTGCGCACGCGCTCCTGCTCACTGCCTCGCCAGCCGACGCCTTGGCGAAGGCATGGCCCCTGTGTACCTGTCCCTGTCCCTTGGCTTCAATACCGGTTCTTCTTCCGGTTGCGGTTGCGTTTCTTGCCGCCGCCACCGCCGCCACCATTGTTGTTGTGGCGTTTGCGGGTGTCGATCTCGTTGCGCGGACCGTTCTGTTGCGTGCGCAGCAGGTCGGCGGTCTGGGCCAGTTGCACATCCTCCTTCACCCGCAATTTGCCCTTGCTCAGTTCGCCGAGGTCCTTCAGGATCAGCGGATCGGGCACGGTGTCGCGGTTCCAGACGAGGAATTGTTTCTTCATCTGGTTGGCGATCACCGTGGTGTAGGCATCGCGGGTCTCGCCGGGTTCCATGGCCGCACACTGATCGATCATGCGCTGCACCATCTTGCCGTAGTGCCCGTACTTGATCTGTGTCTGCGGATACGGAACGCGCGAGGGCTTGCTCTCCAGTTCTTCGGGGGTGGGCTTCGGGAAGGGGCCGTCCACATCGAGCTTGAACTCGCTCATGATGTAGAGGTGGTCCCAGAGCGTGCGCTCGAAATGCTCGCTGTTGCGCAACTGCGGATTCAACCGCGCGATCACTTGGATGATGGCCTTGGCGGTACGCGTGCGTTGGTCGCGCTCTTCGATGCCCAATACGTGCTCCACCATGCGTTGCACGTGGCGCCCGTATTCGGGGATGATCAAACGGGGACGCGCGGTGTTGTAATCGAACGGTGCTGTGCTCATGAGATAGAGAAAGTGGGCTTCCCTGATGGAAGACCGGGCCGTTAGCCCTGCTCCGAGCTCCGGAGGTGGTCCAAATGTAGCGAAGGGCGCCGATGTGGCCCCTATCCACCCTGCGTATAGGTCTGCAACCACGCCGGATCCTGCATGTCGCGCAGTAGCCGAAAGGCGTCAGCACCGAAATAGGGTCCGTGCCAGTGCTCATAGCCAGCCTGGCGGTAGTGTTGCAGGATGATCTGCTGCCGTTCCGAAGGGCGGAACTCCTCGGTCGCCCAGCCTTCGCCCGGTTGCACGCCCATTCCTGTTCGATAGCGCAATTTCCAGAGGTCTTGCAACACGGTGCAGTCGAAGTTCGTTCGTACGCTACCTGCTTCGGTCCAGGCTCCGCAGTTCTGGATGCCGTATTCATCGAACAGGTCCACGCTCTCTAGGTTCGCCTGGCTTTCCATAAGACCACTGGCCTGCAGGATGAAGAAGTGCGGGCGCATGGGAACATTGCCCACAACCGCACCGTCGTGTACCGTGTAGATGAACAATGCGGCGAGTTCGCCTTGGGCGGTCGGGTTCAGGCTGAAGCCGAACTCGTAACGCGCCTGGGCCACTGAGAGGCTTGGGCCGCTTAGCAGGCTTGCGGTAGCGTATGCGATAAAGGGCGACCAGCGCATGGACCCGTTCCTACGCTGAACGCAGTGGTGGGGTTATCGGCCATCACGGTAGGTGGCCACCCACGTGGGGTCTTGCATGTCCTTGAGCAGGGCGAAGGCCTTGGCCCCGAAGTATGGACCCAGCCAATGTTCTTCGTGCGGCGATCGATAGGCGTGGAGGATGATCTGTTGGCGGATGCCGGGTGCGTTCAGGTCTTGCGCCCAGCCTGCGCTACTGGTGTTGGATGTTGCTCCTCCATAGCGAAGGCGCCACAGATCGTTGAGCGGCGAACAGTGGTAGGCATAGTCGCCAGAAAGGCTGTAGCGATGGGCCTCGCAGTCGTCGATGGTATACTGGTCGAAGAGGTCGATGCCGAGCGGGTTCGCACGGCTGGCTTCCAGGCCCGCTGCCTGCAAGATGAAGGCCTTCTCCGAAATGGCGGTGCTTTCGATCACATGCCCATCGTGGACCTTGTAGATGAAGAGCGTGTACTGGCGGTCCGTGGTGCCCGCCTGGTTCAGGCTGAAGCCGAATTCATAGGTCGCTAGGCTCGAAGCCACCGGTGCTGGAGTGATCTCCACCACAATCGCGAGGATCGCCACCAGCATCGTATGCAGCATGTGTCCATCCGTTCAAGGATGGTGCCGATCGATCCTTCATCCCTCCACCACCGTCAACTTCGCGAAGCGCAACAACAGCTGCTTCTGCCCGGCACTGGGGAAGAACACGGTGGCTTTCAGGTCCGGCGCCTTGCCTTCCACCTTCAGCACCTTGCCCTTGCCGAAGCGTTCGTGGGTCACGGTCATGCCTTCTTCGATGTCCGATGAGCCGCCGCCGAGCGAGTTGGTGGCTTCCAGCGGCGCTCCGGCGTTGGATATGCGTTTCAACTTCGCTGGACGAGGAGCGGGAGATGGGTTCCCGGCAGGCGGAGCGGCTGGGCGACCCAGACCGGGTGCGCTGCGTTCACGTCCGTGGATCGGTTTCGAGGCAGCGCGGTCCTCGTGGCCTTGGTCAAGGCCCAGTGAACGACGGTTGCCGTCGGGTTGTCCGCTTTGGCGGGCCCGTGGTGGTGTGCCGGGACGCACGTAGTGCCCGCTGCTGAAGGCGCCGCGTTCGTTCTGGGCGGGCATCTCCAAGTACTTCGGATCGATCTCGTCGATGAAGCGGCTGGGCTCGCTGGCCGTGAGGTTGCCCCACTTGT
>DAOORM010000093.1:0-7570 GCA_035389265.1 Flavobacteriales bacterium
GCCGAGGACAGCTTCCGATGCGGAAGCGGTCCAAGACCCGCCGACAGGGGGATCAGACCGTTGGTCAAGCCATCGCTTGGCGTTGGGCTCGCCGCATTTCGCTCAACATGCGCAAGGTGTTCATGTACCGCTCCACGTCGCCGATGAGCATCTGGCGCATCGCTTCGCGTTTCAGCTTCAAGTATTCTTTGATGGAGGGCTTCATGGTCGTTCAATGTATGTGGTGAATACACCCTTTCAAGGGGCGTGCCAAACCTGAGCCCGCGTTGTAATGTTCTGATAATGAAGAGTTGGCCAAGGTGGTGCCAGCTTTCTGTGTGGCTTAACCCTTCCCCAGCTTGGGGAAGTCCTATTTTCGCGTCCGATGCATCGCGGCGCCTACCTCGTTGGAGTGGCTGGAGGCAGTGGGTCTGGCAAGACCACACTGGTGCGAGCGCTCCGGCAGGCCTTACCAGAAGGGATGGTCTGCCAGATCTCCCAGGACGATTATTACCGCCCTATCGAAGCCCAGGAGCTCGATCCCAATGGCAAGGTGAACTTCGACCTGCCCGGTGGTGTCGATATGGATGGCCTGGCCAAGGACCTGCGTTCCCTCGTCGCGGGCGAATCGATCTTCCGAAAGGAGTACACCTTCAACCAGACCGGGAAGGAACCCACCTTGATCGAACTGCGGCCTGCACCGGTCATTCTGGTGGAGGGCCTTTTCGTGTTGCACCATGAGCCGGTGCGCGAACTCTTCGACCTGCGCATCTTCATCGATGCCAGCGAAGGAGCGCAGCTTGATCGCCGGCTGAAGCGCGATGCCAAGGAACGTGGTTATGGTCCTGAGGATGTGTTATACCAGTGGGAGAACCATGTGCTTCCCGCTTACCGCAACTATTTGTTGCCCTACCGCCACCTCTGTGATCTTCATGTCGTGAACGAAAGCGGGTTCGACCGCGCCGTTCACGTGCTGCGTGACCACTTGCTGCAGAGCGCAGGCGTGGTGGAACCGATCGACCTTCAGGGGTTGTAGAGCCTGTGCTGCCGGATGTAGCTGAGCACGGCGGGCGCCATACGATCATCCACGCTTCGCCAATCCTTCAGATCATTCCTGATCCCGGTGGATGATATGGGCAGCAGCGGTGCATCAGCCACGATGCGCACACCCGGATGGCCGTGATAGATGGTGGCCGCCAAGTGATCCTTGAACCCTTCCCGCGGATACACCAGCAATCCGTGGTGCTCTAGGATGTCCTCCGGGTCCTTCCACGTGTGGAAACCGGCGAGGTTGTCGCTGCCGATTATGAGGCTGAACCGGTGGTCAGGCCAACGATGCCGCATGAAGCGCAGGCTGTCCGCAGTGTAGTTGGGTCGAGGCAGGTCGATCTCGAAGCCGCTGGCCATCAATCCATCCTTACCCTGCACCGCCAACCGTACCATGGCAAGCCGATGGGCATCGGGGCTCAACGGTCGGTCTTTCTTGAAGGGGTTCTGCGGCGTCACCACCAGCCACACCTGATCGAGCCCGCAGGTCCGGTGCATGTGCTCCGCCAAGGCCACATGGCCATTATGCGGCGGATCGAAGGTTCCGAAAAGGCAGCCGATGTGCATGGTCATTCCAGGAAACGGGCTACGAGCGCATGCGCTTCTTCGCAGGCATGCTCCAGGGTGTCATTCACCACGATGGCATCGAACTGTGGGGCGAAGGTCATCTCATGCGCGGCTTTATCCACCCGCTTGCGTAGACTCTCGGCGGACTCGGTGCCGCGCGACAACAAGCGCTGTTCCAAGGCCGCCACGCTCGGGGGGCTGATGAAGATGGCCAACGCCCGATCGCCGAAGTACTTCTTCAGGTCCAACCCGCCGACCACATCCACATCGAAGATGGCACTGTTGCCGTTGGCCCAGATGCGATCGATCTCGCTGCGCAAGGTGCCGTAGTACTGCCCGGGATAGACCTCTTCCCATTCAATGAACTCATTCCGTTCGATCCGCTCCTGGAACTCCTCGGCCGTGATGAAGAAATAGTCCTGACCATCCACCTCGTAATTCCGTTTGGCCCGGCTGGTGGCGCTCACCGAAAAGGCCAGACGCAACCCCTGTTTGAGCAAGCTGCGGACGATGGTGGTCTTGCCGGCACCGCTGGGCGCCGAGATGATGATGCACTTACCGGTGGTCCCCATCATAGCACGTTCAACACCTGCTCCTTCACCTTCTCCAATTCATCCTTCATCATCACCACCTGCTGCTGGATGCTGGCATCGTTGGCCTTTGATCCGAGCGTATTGATCTCGCGCCCCATCTCCTGAGCGATGAAGCCGAGCTTGCGCCCCTGTGCTTCAGCATGCGCCATGGTCTCGTTGAAGTAGGTGCAGTGTGAACGCAGCCGCACCTTCTCTTCCGTCATGTCCATCTTCTCCAGGTAGAAGATCAACTCCTGTTCGAAACGGTCCTGATCCACCTTGGTGCCCAGCTCCACGAGCTTGGTGTGAAGGCGTTCACGCGTGCGCTCCGCGCGGCCCTGGTCCGCGGCCGCGACCTCGTTCAGGAGGGTGCTGATGGCTTCGACCCGCAACGCGAGCTCGGTGCGCAGCCGTTCCCCCTCGGATGAGCGGAACGCATTGAAGGCGGTGAGCGCATCGTCGATCAACGCGAACACGGCGTCCCACTCCGCATCGCTGAGGCGTTCGTTGGTGGTGTTGGCCACGTCGGGCAGACGCAGCACCTGGGCGAAAAGGTCCGTGGTGGCCTGTGGGTCCACTGAATCGCGGATCGCTTTCAGTTCGTCGTAATACGCTCGCACCAGTTCCTTGTCGAAAGTGGTGCGCTTGGCGGCATGCAAGCCTTCGCTGCTCACGAACACCTCCGCTTTTCCGCGGATCAACTGCTCGCCCACGCGTTGCCGCACTTCGTTCTCCCGTTCTTTCAGCGCGGCGGGCAATTTCAGGAAGAGGTCGAGTTGCTTGCTGTTGAGCGAACGCACCTCCACGGTCACCTTACGGTCGCCCACCACACCTTCTGCACGGCCGAAGCCGGTCATCGAACGGATCATCAGCGCCAAAGGTAGCCGACTCATCGATCGGCCCTGCCCACGAGGTAGACCCCGCCGAAAATGGCCGCAGCGCACAGCGCCTGCACCACGCCGACACCGGCTTCATACGTGCCGGGGATGCCCAAGGCCTCGGGGCCTATGCGCACGAATAGCCAGGTGAACACCGCCGCCAGCAGTGGCTGCATGTAGATGTAGGTGCCTACGATGGTCGGGCTCACCTTGCCCAACGCCCAGGTGTTCATCAGGTAGGCCACGAAGGTCACCATCACCACCACGAAGCCCATGGCCAGTGTATGCGGCAGCGTCAATGCGCTCCATTGTACAGCCATGAATTCGGACCAACCGAAGGGGAGCACCATCACCACACCGAACAGGAAGCACCAAGCCATGACCGTGATCGCGCTGTACTTCCGCATCAGTGGTTTCACCAACACGAGGAAGAGTCCATAGGAGGTGGCGTTGATGAGGATGAAGAGGTCGCCCAAGGCGGTCGCACCATCCGAGCCCTTGCTCGGTTTCACGAGGATGAGCACCAATGCACCGCCCGCACCGAGTAGTACTCCGATCAGCTTGGTCCATGTGATCCGCTCCTTCAACACCACGCCGGCCAGGACAAGCACCAGGATCGGTGTGGCCACCATGATGATGCTGGCATTGAGCGGCGTGGTGCGCATGAGCCCATGGAAGAACATGAGCTGGTTCAAGGCCACCCCCGTGAACGCGCAAAGCAACAGGCGGCCCAGATCGGTGGCCGGTACCTTTTCCGGACGCAAGGCACGCAGGAGCCAGAACAGGGTACCGGCCCCGATCACGCGCAGCACGATGAACCCGGAAGGTCCGATGATGGTCGGCATCAAGCCTTTCGCGACCACATAGTTCACCCCATAGATGAAGTTGACCGTGAAGAGCGCGAGGTGCGCCAGAGCGTTCCTGGACAGGGCCATCGGTGCGCGAAAGTAGCGGGACCATGCCGCTACCTTCGCGCCGCATGTTCATCGATACCCACGCTCACCTGTACCACAAGCAGTTCGCCGATGACCGGGAGGCCATGCTGCAGCGCGCTGCGGGGGCTGGCGTCACGAAACTCTTCCTGCCCAACATCGACCTGGACAGTATTGATGGCATGGATGCGCTGGCTGCCACACATCCCACCGTGTGTTTCCCGATGATGGGGTTGCACCCCTGTTCCGTGGGTGAACACAACGATGCGGCGATGGCCTGCATGGAGAGCCTTCTGCGCACTGGCAGTTATTGCGCGGTGGGCGAGATCGGCATCGACCTCTATTGGGACAAGACCTGGCTGGCCCAACAGCAGGAAGTCTTCCGCCAGCATGTTCGCTGGGCCAATGAGCTCGATCTTCCGGTGGCCATCCATTGCCGCAACAGCTTCGCAGAAACGATCGCCATCGTGGAGGAGGAGAACGCCGAGTCCCTGCGCGGTGTGTTCCACTGCTTCACCGGCACGTCTGAAGAAGCCCAGCGGATCATCGCACTGGGTGGATTCGTGCTGGGTATCGGTGGCGTGATCACCTATCCGAAGGGTGGCTTGTTCGAGACCATGCAGGTGGTGGGACCGGAGCATTGTGTGCTTGAAACGGATGCCCCCTACCTCGCACCCGTCCCTTTCCGCGGTAAGCGCAACGAGAGCAGCTACATTCCGCACATCGCCGAGCGCCTTGCCCTCGCCACCGGATGCAGTGTCGCGGAGATCGCCACCATCACCACCCGTAACGCCGAACGCCTTTTCCGCCGATGAACCAGCGCTCCATCCTCATCATCTATACCGGCGGCACCATCGGGATGCTCGCTGACCCGCGCACCGGAGCATTGCGCCCCATGGATCTGGCGCACTTGGAGGAGCAAGTGCCCGAGTTGGACCGGATGAACGTGAGGCTGGGTTCGAGGTCGTTCGAAACGCCGATCGACAGCAGCGATATGCGCCCTGCCGACTGGGTGCGCATCGCGCAGATCATCGGGGAAGACTACGAGTCGTATGACGGGTTCGTGGTGCTGCATGGCAGCGATACCATGGCCTACACGGCCAGTGCGCTCAGCTATCTGCTCGAAGGGTTGAACAAACCCGTGATCCTGACCGGTTCGCAGTTGCCGATCGGCACCATCCGCACCGATGCCAAGGAGAATTTGATCACCGCGATCGAGGTGGCTGCGGCCTGTGATGAACATGGACAGGCCACGGTGCCCGAAGTGGCGGTGTACTTCGAGTACAGCCTTTACCGGGGCAACCGCACGGTGAAGGTGCATGCGGAACGGTTCGAGGCTTTCCGATCACCGAACTACCCGCGCTTGGCAGAGGCCGGTGTGCACCTGAAGTACGATCGTTCCGCGATCCTGCCGTTCCGCCAAGGTCCGCTGAAGGTGCATGAGCACATGAACGACCAGGTGGGTGTGATCCGCTTGTTCCCCGGTATCCGGGCGGAATGGATCCGGCACGCATTGTCCACTCCCGGCTTACGCGCCGTGGTGCTCACCACCTTCGGAAGCGGGAACGGCCCCACGGATGCAGCTTTCGTTGCAGCGCTCCGTGAAGCACGGGAACGGGGGATCACCTTGGTGAACGCCACCCAGTGTTTCGGGGGCCAGGTGGAACAAGGGCGGTACACCACCAGCCAGGCCTTCGTAGAGCTCGGTGTGCTGAGCGCCAAGGACATGACCGTGGAAGCCGCAGTGACGAAGCTGATGTTCCTGCTGGGGCAGGGGCTGGCAACCAACGAGCTGGTTGAAGGCTTCGGCACCTCGATCTGCGGAGAGGTGACCGCCTGAGCCGAAAAGAGGGATCGCCCGAAGCGGGCTTTCTTCAAGTGGGGAGGCTTCAAATTGAAGTCCGCGTTCGCTCCGCTCACCGACTTCTTCATCCGGCGTCTCGCCCAAATAAGCTTGGCGACGTTCCGAACAATGAAGCCGCCCTTGCGGGGTTGCCTTAAACTTTGCGGAGAGATAGGGATTGCCCGAGACGGGCTTTCCCGGGAGGGGGGAGGCTTCGCTCAACAGCCTTACGCCCACTTCGTGGTCACCGGCTTTTTCATTCTCCCGCTCGCTCGAACTGCGTTCGGCTAGCTGGAGAACGAAAAAGCCGCCGTGCCTTCGGCACTGACGGCTTTTGATCGGCGGAGAGAGAGGGATTGCCCGAGGCGGGCTTTCCCCAAGGGGGAGGCTTCGATCAAGAGCCTAGTACCCGCTTCGCGGTCACCGGCTTTTCCGCTCTCCCACTCACTCGAACTTCGTTCGGCTCGCGGGAGAACGAAAAAGCCGCCGTGCCTTCGGCACTGACGGCTTTTGATCGGCGGAGAGAGAGGGATTCGAACCCCCGTTACCCTTTCGAGTAAACACACTTTCCAGGCGTGCGCCTTAAACCACTCGGCCATCTCTCCAGATGGGCCGCGAAAATAGCGAAACAAGCCATGCGCAGGCATTCGTTCGGCACTCCCCCTACCTTTGCACGCTTGTCCGCCGTAGGCGGGCCTTTCCCATGCCCCGTATCGGCCCCATCGAACTGCCGGAGTTCCCGCTCCTGCTCGCACCCATGGAGGATGTGAGCGATCCGCCGTTCAGGGCGCTGTGCAAGAAGCATGGCGCGGATCTGATGTTCACCGAGTTCATCAGTAGCGAAGGCCTCATCCGCCAGGCCGCTAAAGGCATCAAGAAACTGGACATATTCGAGTATGAGCGCCCCATCGGCATCCAGCTGTTCGGTGGTAGTGAGGATGCCATGGAAGAGGCGGCACGCATCGCGGAAGCAGCCAAGCCGGACCTCATCGACATCAATTACGGCTGCCCTGTCCACAAGGTGGTGAGCAAGGGAGCAGGGGCGTGTCTCCTGCAGGACGTGGACAAGATGGTGCGCTTGACCGACAAAGTGGTGAAGGCCGTGAAATTGCCGGTCACAGTGAAGACGCGTCTGGGTTGGAACGAGGCCACCAAGAACATCATGGAAGTGGCCGAACGCCTGCAGGATGTCGGGATCCAGGCGCTAAGCATCCACGGTCGTACACGCGCGCAGCTTTACAAAGGGCCTGCGGATTGGACGTTGATCGGTGAGGTGAAGAACAACCCGCGCATCCGCATCCCCATCTTCGGCAACGGCGATATCGACTCGCCGGAGAAAGCGGTGGAGTATCGCAGCCGCTACGGGGTGGATGGCGTGATGATCGGTCGCGCCACCATCGGGCATCCCTTCATCTTCAACGAGATCAAGCATTACATCGCCACCGGCGAGCACCTGCCTGCGCCGTCCGTGGCTGATCGCGTAGAGGCGGCGCGCGAGCACCTGCGCAGCTCCCTGGCGTGGAAAGGACCCTGGGAGGGCGTGGTGGAGATGCGGCGGCACTACGGCAACTACCTCAAGGGCCTGCCGAACGTGAAAGAAGTGCGCTTGCGGCTTTGCACGGAACGCGACCCTGCCATCCTGGAGGAGATCCTCGATGAGGTGAAGGGGATGTACGCACTGGCCGTGGCCTAGTCGCAGAACCGACCGTCAGTTCGTGGCGTGCAGGAATCGCTTGCTCAACATGCGTAGCG
>DAOORM010000094.1:0-7492 GCA_035389265.1 Flavobacteriales bacterium
GCTCCTTGCTCAGGGTGAGCAGTTCCACCGGCATGGCCATCGGCTCGTAGGGCACATTGAGCTTCGCATGCCGCGCGCTGATCTTCTCGTTGGTGGTGCCCGGTGCAGCCAGTCCACTGAGGTCGCCCTTCACGTCCATCATCAGCACCGGTACGCCTTTCAGCGAAAGCTGTTCGGCCAATACCTGCAGCGTTTTCGTTTTTCCGCTGCCGGTGGCCCCACAGATGAGGCCGTGGCGGTTCATGGTGCGAAGCGGTACCGTCACGAGGGCCCCATCAGGTACTTCGCCGTTGCAGAGGGCGCCGCCGAGCACCAACACATCACCTTTGAAGGAATAACCCTCCTTCATCTTCGCTCCGAACTGTTCCAAGGTCGCCATGGTCGTGATCTTCGCTGTAAAGGAACGGAACGTGAAGGATCTTGGTGGGCAAGCTGGGAATGGTGAACTTGCCCACCTCTATGCACGCAGGGTTCCTTGGTCCACGCATCTGGCGTATCGTGTTGCTCGCGATGCTGTTGTATGGCTTGGGTATACGTATCCATGCCTTGCGCCACTGGAAGTCAGGGCTTTCGAATGATGAGAGCGTGAGCTACATGTGTGCAGCGGCAACAACCGGGATCTGGGAAGAACGGATCCATGATCTCCGGGACCGCTCGATCGCCATCGGGGATATCCATCGGTTCTATGCCAGGCCATCAAGGTTCGAGTTCCACACCGTGTCCTTGGATATGGCCCGGTATGACGTCCACCCACCACTGTATTTCTGGTTGCTGCACGTGATCCACGTGATCTGGGGCAGCACGGTTTGGACGGGTGCTGCATTGAATATCGCCTTGGGGATCGGTCTGTTGGTAACCCTCCTCGGGCTGGCCCGGTCCACGGGCCTCGGTTCTAATGCTTCCTTGGTGGTAGGCGTGGTGTGGTACCTCTCCCCCGCAGCAGTACAGATCGACCTGGAGGCCCGGCCATACCAGCTCTTTGCACTTGCCGCAGTGGTTTCGTTCCTGCTCGGTCAGCGCTTGATACAGGGACCGCGGAGTTTTGCCACCTGGCTCGGTTTCGTATTGGCGAACACAGCAGGCCTGCTCACCCATCTGTACTTCCCCTTCATCGTGCTCCCTGGGTTGGTCCTGATGCTCGGGCGGCACAAGCTCACGAGGCCCACCTGGCTCTACGTGGCGAGTCTGATGTTCTCCGTTGTGGCGATGTTGGCGCTCTATCCTGAAATGATCGATTTCATCCGCACATACGGGCATCGTGCCCGGGATGTAGCAGAGCCCATCGATCACATTGGTCGTCTGAAGGGCTTGGCATACATGTGCATGCAATACTTCACAGAGCCACGTGCGATACGCTATGTGTTTCTATTCCTTTGTGCTGTGACCATCGGCTGGCTTGCGATGATACCTTCAATCAAGCAAGTCATGAAGGGTAGCTGGGGCTCGCCTTCTAGGATATCATTGCTTTTCACCTTGGGTTGGTGGATGCTTTTCACCTTTCTCTTCTTCCTCATCGGTGTAAGTCCTGCCCAAGCCGTGGGTGAGCAATACTTCAGCTACATCTGGCCCTTGATGAGCCTTGTTCTGGTGATCGTCGTTTCAGCACTGTTCAACCCTCGAATGAGATCCGGTATCGCCGCTGCCTACTTCGTCCAACTCATCATCTCTTTCACCCTGGCGGTGCGGCATTCCGATTATGTACGACCCGTCATTCCTGCTGGTTGGAATGAAGCCATCTCTGCATCCGATCTCTTATTGACCGATGAAGCGAAGCGGACGGCGATACCGCGGATATCCAGGGAGCTACCAGCGGCACTGCCCCTATTCATGCGCGGCCGCGAATGGCCCGACCTGACCAAAGTCCAGCGGCTCTGCTTCCTGCACCTCGAGATCGAAGCCATCCGGGGATCGCTTGTGGTCGACCGGTTGCATGCAGATGGATTCACACAGATCGGAGCCACGCAGGTGTACGATCGCTACGAACTTCGCACCTTCACGCGCTAGATGTACTACGGGAACGATTGGGCGCTTGTGATCCCTTTGGCGAATGAAGAAGCCGAGTTCGGCGGTTTCGTCGACGCTCTCGGCCTCATGTTGGACCGTCTCGCGTCCGGCACGGTCTATTTCGTGGTGGACCATGTTTCGAAAGACAATACGCTGGCACTCGCACAGGCGTTGGAAGGCAGGGACGGCAGGTTCCGTACCATCTGGGCCCCGGAAGACCGCAACGTCGTGGATGCCTATATCCGTGGTTATCGAGAGGCCTACGATCGCGGACATGAGTTCATCATCGAAATGGACGCAGGCCTTTCCCATGACCCGCGTGCGCTGCCGATGTTCCTGCGCGTATTGAACGAGGGGAACGAATGCGCCTTCGGAAGCCGATTCATCAACGGCGGATCCATCACGGAATCGAGCTATCGGCGCACTTTCCTATCCAAAGCCGGCACCGTGCTGAGCAACATGCTCTTAGGCACGACGATGTATGACATGACCTCAGGCTACCAGGGTTTCCACCGCAGTGTGGTGGGGCGATTCCTCGCGTACGAGTTGCGGTCGAAAGCGCATTTCTACCAGACCGAGCTCCGATACTTGCTGCGCTTCACGCGTTTCGCGGAGATCCCCATCCACTACAAGGCGCCGAGCCCGAGGGTATCGCAGGGGGCCATCTTGAACTCCATTGCGGTGTTACTTTACTACTTCAAACGGAGGATCCTGTTCAACGCACCACGCGTATGAGGACCGCCCTCGTCATCACCTCCATCGCCGCACCCAACGCCGTGCTTCGCTCCTTCGCAGCCGGATGCCAGCCACGTGGGTTCGACTTCATCCTGATCGGCGATAAGCCTTCTCCACTCGATTTCAGCTTGGAGGGCTGCGACTTCTGGAGCCTCGAGCGGCAGCGCACCATGCCCTTCCAACTCGCCAGCCTCTTGCCCGAACGGCACTATGGGCGGAAGAACCTGGGATACCTGCAAGCGATCAGCAATGGGGCGAACGTGATCCTTGAATCGGACGATGACAATTTCCCGCGACCGGAATTCTGGGAGCCTCGGAAGGAAACGCACCGCGCCACAAGCGTGCAAGGGACAGGATGGACCAACCTCTACCGCTACTTCAGCCCAGAACCCATCTGGCCACGCGGCTTTCCGTTGGAGCACCTACAGGACCCCGTGCCTCAGCTGCCTGGCGTGGCCGAACGGCATTGCCCCATCCAACAAGGTTTGGCCGATGAGAACCCCGATGTGGACGCGATCTACCGACTCGTGGGCAAACTTCCCCAGGATTTCCAGCGGCGCGAACACCCGGTAGCGTTGGGCAAAGGTGCGTGGTGCCCTTTCAACTCACAGAACACCACTTGGTTCAAAGAGGCGTTCCAGCTCCTTTACCTGCCTTCGTATTGCAGCTTTAGGATGACGGATATCTGGCGGAGCTATGTGGCCATCCGCATCTGCTGGGAGAACGGTTGGGATGTGCTGTTCCACAACGCCACGGTCTGGCAGGAGCGCAACGCCCACAACCTGATGAAGGACTTCGCCGACGAGATCATCGGCTACCAGAACAACAAGGCCATCTGCGAGCGCCTTCAGGGATTATCACTCACACCAGGTGCCGCGCACATCGCCGCCAACATGGTGGCCTGCTACCAGGAGTTCGTCGCCATGGGTCTCGTAGGCGCGCAGGAAATGCCGCTCCTCGAAGCGTGGAATAACGACATGGCCCGGATGGCCTAACCGAAGGAAATGCGGTCGATGGCAAAACGACCGCTGCCGGTGAACAGCAAGGTGGTGAAGGCCATGAGGTAAACGGCGGCCAACTCCTTTTCCTCGAAGGAGGCATCACCCTTCACCATGAACACGATCACGGCCATGCCGATGATCAAGGGTATGGCAGCGATGCGGGTCCACAGGCCCAGAACGATCAGTGCCGAGCAGAGCACCTCGGCCACCAGGATGAGAATGAGCGAAAAGGCCGGCCCGAGACCAAAAGGGTCCGCAAAACTGTCCACCCGCTCACCAAAGGCGAGGAGTTTGGGCCAGCCGTGCTGCCAGAACATGGTACCGCCCGCACCGAGGCGCAGAACGAGGTAACCGAAGTCCTCCGAGATAGGTTCGCTGTTGATGAGCATGGGGCATTCGCTGCTAGGCGGGCCGAAAGTATCCGGGGCCTGAGGGTCCCACGGCGGCTAAGCCCGATGAATTATCCACCATAAGCACTGGAACTATTCCGGGGTGACCGGCGTATCACGGCGCGCCATGAAGACATTCTCCCTTTGCGCACTGGCCGTCGGCCTCTCCTTTCCACTTGCCGCCCAGGATGACGCGATGCTCGCCGGAATGACGGCCTTGAAGAAGGCCGACCATGCCGCTGCCGCAGCCGCCTTCGACAAGGCGGTGACCGAAACGCCCAACAACGCGAAGACCTGGTACTACCGAGCCGTGAACAAGATGGCCATGGGCGACAACGACGGTGCGTTGACCGACCTGGACCACCTCCTCAACCTGGAGCCGCGCGATGTACATGCCATGTTGCGCCGTGCGGAGGTGCACCGGGTACGCGGTGATGAGAGCAAAGCCCGCATGGACCTGCACCGGGTGCTCGGCACCCATGCGAATGGCCCGGCAGCCGAGCATGCGCTCTTCGAATTGGGGCGCATCGCCATGGAAGAAGAGGACCTGCCCACCGCTTTGGGCCACTACGATAAATTGGTCTCCATCGCAGGTTACAACGCCATGGCGTGGTGCGATCGCGGCATCGCCCGCAGCCTGGCGCATGATGATGAGCGTGCCGTGGCCGACCTGGAAAAGGCCATCGAGCTGGACCCCACCTTGGACAAGGCCTATGGTGCCCTGGCCGTGGTGTATTTCCGACAGGACCGCAAGCAGGAAGGCTGCTACGCACTGCAACAAGCACGCGACCTCGGCGACCGCACGGTGGAAGAACTGTTGCTGCTACGCTGCGATCAATAAACACGATTTTTGCCGAGCCCGAACGACCCCTCGGGCGGTGGAGGGCTTCCCGTTAGGTGGAAGCCCTTCTGCTTTTGCGGCCGGGCTGGACGAGGAACGCTATTTTTGCCGCCCCTTGTCCACCACTCGTAGGGTGGCCAGGATGGAACGATGAAGATCAATGTGACCCTTCCGGACGGATCCGTTCGGAGCTACGATCCAGGCGCCACGGCGATGGACGTGGCCAAGAGCATCAGCGAAGGCCTGGCCCGCAACGTGCTCAGCGCGAAAGTGAACGGCGAAGTGCGCGACGCCAACCGCCCGTTACCCGGCGATTGTACCCTGGCGCTGCTCACGTGGAACGACACCGAAGGCAAAGCCACGATGTGGCACAGCAGCGCGCACGTGATGGCCGAGGCCGTTGAAGCCCTCTACCCCGGAACGAAATTCGGGATCGGACCAGCCATCGAGAACGGCTTCTACTACGACATCGACTTCGGCGACCGCAGCGTGGGCGAACATGACTTCGCTGCCATCGAAGCCAAGTTCAAGGAACTGGCCTCGAAGAAGGAGGTCTTCACCCGCACCGAGGTGAGCAAGGCCGACGCCATCAATTACTTCACCGAAAAAGGCGATGAGTACAAATTGGAACTCATCGAAGGCTTGAACGATGGTGAGATCACCTTCTACAACCAAGGTGACTTCACCGACCTGTGCCGCGGACCCCACATCCCGGACACCAGCTTCATCAAGGCTTTCAAGATCCTGAACGTGGCTGGCGCCTACTGGCGCGGCGATGAGAAGCGCAAGCAGCTCACGCGTCTGTATGCCATCACCTTCCCCAAGCAGAAGGAGCTCGACGAGCACCTAGCGATGTTGGAAGAGGCCAAGAAGCGTGACCACCGGAAAGTGGGCAAGGAACTGGACCTGTTCACCTTCAGCGAGAAGGTGGGCGCGGGCCTTCCCTTGTGGCTCCCGAAAGGGGCTGCGCTGCGCGAGCGGCTGATCAACTTCATGAAGACGGCTCAGGAAAAGGCCGGCTACTTGCAGGTGGCCACGCCACACATCGGCAGCAAGCAACTGTATGTCACCAGCGGCCACTGGGAGAAGTACGGTAAGGACAGCTTCCAACCGATCAGCACGCCCCAAGAGGGTGAGCAGTTCATGCTGAAACCGATGAACTGTCCGCACCACTGCGAGATCTTCGCCAGTCGGCCGCGCAGCTACAAGGACCTCCCCTTGCGCTTGGCCGAATTCGGCACCGTTTACCGGTATGAGCAGAGCGGCGAGCTGCATGGCTTGGCCCGGGTGCGTGGATTCACGCAGGACGACGCCCACCTTTTCTGCCGTCCCGACCAGGTAAAGGAGGAATTCCTGAAGGTGATCGACCTGGTGCTCTTGGTGTTACGCGCGCTCAACTTCGAGAACTTCGAGGCGCAGGTAAGCTTGCGTGACAAGGAGGACCGGAGCAAGTACATCGGCAGCGAGGAGAATTGGCAGAAAGCCGAGCAGGCCATCATCGACGCGGCTGCGGAGTGCGGCATGAAGACGGTGGTGGAATATGGCGAAGCGGCCTTTTACGGCCCGAAGCTGGACTTCATGGTGAAGGACGCCCTGGGTCGTCGCTGGCAACTCGGAACGATCCAAGTGGACTACAACCTACCCGAGCGTTTCGAATTGGAATACGTGGGTAGCGATAACCAGAAGCACCGTCCGGTAATGATCCACCGGGCGCCCTTCGGCAGCTTGGAGCGTTTCATCGCTGTGATCATCGAGCATACCGGCGGGCGTTTCCCCCTGTGGCTCAACCCAGAACAGGCCATCCTACTCCCCGTGAGCGACAAGTACCTAGAGGTGTGCCAGAAACTGCAGCAACAACTCGCCGAGCACGATATCCGGGCCACGGTGGACGAGCGCAACGAGAAGGTGGGTCGGAAGATCCGCGATGCCGAGCTCACGAAGATCCCCTTCATGTTGGTGGTGGGCGAAAAGGAGGCCGCAGATGGTACGTTGGCGGTGCGGGAACATGGCCAGGGCGACCTGGGCAGCTTGACCACCGAAGCGTTCGCCCGATTGATCAAGGAGCGCATCGCGGTACAGCTGGGAACCGCCTGAACGCCAGTACTGACGGGCGATCGTTGAACGGAACGGAAAACTCCCGATATTCGCGCCTTCATTGACGGGACGTGTGTCCCTGAAAGTAGGAACCAATACCCCTTAAGTGGCAGGCCCTCCATTTCGTCCTAGCGGTCCGCGTCCTCCCGGTGGAGGTGGCGGACGTCGTCCTTTCCGTGGTCGTGTGATCAAGGAGGATCCGCATCGGATCAACAACAAGATCTTCGGTGTGAACGAAGTGCGCCTTGTCGGTGACAACATCGAACAAGGTGTATACCCGTTCAGCCAAGCGTTGCGCATGGCCGAGGACCTGGGCCTGGACCTGGTGGAGATCAGTGCCACCGCGGTACCCGTGGTGTGCCGGATCATCGAGTACAAGAAGTTCCTCTACGACCTCAAGAAGAAGCAGAAGGAGATCAAGGCCAAGC
>DAOORM010000095.1:0-7471 GCA_035389265.1 Flavobacteriales bacterium
GGATGTGTACAACGCGGTGTTGCGCGTGCAACGGGCGTCGATCGCCATGCTGCGCCCCGGCACCCTGCTGGCCGACTACCACAAGGAAGTGGGCAAGGTGATGGAGAGCGAGCTGATCGGACTCGGTCTGCTGGACAAGGCCGAAGTGGCGAAGCAGAGCCCCGACCGCCCCTTGTACAAGAAGTATTTCATGCACGGCAACAGCCACTTCCTGGGCCTCGATGTACACGATGTGGGCCTGTGGAACGAGATGATCCAGCCGGACATGGTCTTCACCGTGGAGCCCGGGATCTACATCCGCGAGGAGAAGTTGGGTATCCGCCTGGAGAACAACATCCTCGTGACGCGAGACAACCCCATCGACCTCTTCGCGAACATCCCGATCGAGGTGGAGGCGGTGGAGGAGTTGATGAATAGGAAGAGAGCCTTCGCCTAGGCTTGGGCGCTGGATGAAAGTGGTGGTGTAGTTCCTTTCACCGCCACGGCGCAAGGAACGCAACGGGTTCGCCACGGTCATTCTAGCATGCGTTGTGTAGTCTTGGCGTCCTTGGCGTCTTGGCGGTTCAAGCTCTTTCCCGCAGGAACCGGTGCGTGGGCCACAACGAAAGGTCCAATGTGGCGGCGTGCGCGATCGTTCTCTTGCCAAACACCACGCCATGGCAGAGATCATCACTTCAGCAGGTCGTTCCAAGCGCCGTCAGCTCCGCCATTTCCATGTGGATATGACGCCGTTGGTGGACCTCGGCTTCCTGCTGATCACCTTCTTCATGCTCACCACGCACCTGATCGATCAGCGGGTGATGGACCTGAAGCTGCCGCTAACCGGGAACCCAACGCTGGCGGACAATACGCTCACCATCCTGCTCGATGCGCAAGGCCGGCGCTTTGGTTACCAGGGTTCGCTCAACGCGAGCACAAAGCTGCAGCCATTGGATGGCCGTTCACTGAGCAACAGCTTACGCAGCTTCCGGGCGTTGAGCGCACTCGCTGACGAGGAGCCCATCTGCATCGTGAAGGTGGAGGAAGGCGTGCGCTACCAGCAAGTGGTGACCGCGATCGACGCGATCCACTTGGCGGAGATCGAACGATTCGGGCTTCAGGACAGCCTTTCGCTGGAAGAGCGTGAATTGCTCGCCAGCATGCACCGCTAAAGCACGAAGCCCTTCCGCCAAGTGACGGAAGGGCTTCGCCTTGGTGCGTATCAGGATCACCCCACTTTCCGCAGTTGGAACGGCTTCACGGTGGAGACTTCGCCATCGAGCACCATCAGGTAGTACTCGTCGCCTTCCAGGTCGGTGATGCGCACCCGGGTCACGGGACCATTCACTTCGCCGGTCTTCACGATATGGCCCTGGCTGTCGCAGATGTCGAACAAGGCTTCCTCAGTGCCGGGTTCGTAGTCGAACATGAGCAACCGCTCGATCTGGTCGATGCGGACGCGGATCTCGTTGGTTGGAGCATTCATGGCGGAAGAGTTAGAGCGTTGTACGCAGATCCTCTCCAGGGAGTTACAAAGCCAGAGCCCGGACCGCCATTCCGCGATCCGGGCTCCGCCACCAAACCAAACACCTAACACCAGAGCGGGAGCTTGCTCCCTTCGAATTCGGAGGACCTGTGCCTTCGCCTGCCCAGGTCTCTTCCGTATTTCTACCGCAAGCTACGCTGAAGTGTTCCGTTGGAACGGGGACGAACGAGCAACGGTGCAGGACACCACGTGAGCGGCGCAAGGTGGGTGGATCATCCATGAAAGCCTCCCGAGAGGATCTTCGACCCCTCCTCCCTTAACCGTCCATCACAGTCCGTTCTCCGGATCGGACGAGCCGTTCATCGTGCAACACGGTCCGCTTCCTGCGCTTGGCCTATTTTTCGGCAAATGACCACCCATGGCACTGCGCGTACTGATCGTGGATGACGAGGCCGATGCACGGGACAACCTCCGCCTGATGCTGGAGGAACATTCGCCCGAGGTGCAGATCGTTGGACAAGCGGGGAGCGCCACCGAAGCGCGGGAGAAGATCGCTACCCTGCAACCCAACGCCCTGTTCCTGGACATCAAGATGCCTGGCGAGGACGGTTTCGCCCTGCTGGCCTCGGTGGCTGAATTGGACCTGCCCGTGGTGTTCGTGACCGCCTACGACGAGTTCGCCCTGAAGGCCTTCCAGCAGAACGCCTTGGATTACCTGGAAAAGCCGGTGGACATCGACGCGTTGCAGCGTGCCGTGAAGAAACTGCTGCGCCAGACAGACGAGCTCGGCGGACCTCAGCCCTCGGCCATCGCGGCCTTGATGAAGGATCCTGCTTCGCCGTTGAGCTCGCGCGTGGCCGTGCCGGGGCGTGAAGGACTCACACTCTTGAAACACGACGAGATCCTCTACCTGGAAGCCAACGATAGCTACACCACCATCCACCTGAAGGATGGCAAGCGCAGCGTGAGCAGCAAGCACATCCGCGTGTTCGAGACCAACTTGGATCCGAAGACCTTCTTCCGGGTACACAAATCGTACATCATCAACCTGGCACACCTGAAAGGCTTCAACCGCACCGAAGGCAACATGGCCGTGCTCGATACCGGGGCGCTGATCCCCGTGTCGCGCCGCCGTTTGCCCGATTTCCTTGGGCTGATCAACACCTTCTAGCGACCTTCGGGGTCGATGTTCCGCCTCTTTCTCGCCGTCCTTCTCGCAGCGTGTGCCGCAGTGGGCTCCCGCGCGCAGCAGCACAGCTTCACGCAGCTCTCCACCAAGGATGGCCTTGCACAGAGCCAGGTGCGCGCCATGGCGCAGGACGCGCAAGGCTACCTCTGGTTCGGCACCCTGGGTGGCGCCAGCCGTTTCGATGGACTGGAATTCACCAACTATGCCCTTACCGACGGGTTGCCCGACCCGCAGGTGAGCGCCATGGCCCGCGCGGCGAGCGGCGATCTTTTTCTAGCCACCGGCAACCTCGTGACCCGCTGGAACGGTCGCGCCTTCCGCACCCACGAACTGCCAGCCACCAGCAATGGTGCGCGCATACTGGCGTTGGTGGCCGCTAAGGATGGTGCCATTTACATCGGCACAGATGGTGGAGGGGTTTTTGTCCTGAACGGCGATCAAGTTGCTCCCTTGCCCGGCTATCCCATGGTGGAAGGCGCCAACGTGCGCACCATGGCCTTGTTGGCGAACGGCAACCTGCTCATCGGTCTGCGCGAAGGACTGGTGGTATGGGCGGCGGGCAAGACCGCGCCCGTGCAGGTCGGCGATGCACAACCAAAAACCATCACCGCACTCGCACAGAGCAAAGACGGCAGCTGGTGGGTGGGCACCACCTTGGATGGGTTGTTCCGGATAGGCCCGGATGGCACCACCGACCATTACGACGAGGATAACGGCTTGCTGCGCGATCATGTGCGCTGCCTGCTGGTGGACGACCGGGACCAGCTTTGGATCGGCACCAAGTTCGGGTTGAACCTCTTCGACAAGGGAAGGATGCGCGTCTTCACCGTGCACCAAGGCCTGCCTAACGACAACATCTGGTGCGTGTTCCAGGATGCAGAAGGAGATATCTGGATCGGCACCGATGGCGCTGGTGCGATGAAGTACGCCGGTGATCGGTTCATCACCTTCACGGTGCGTGATGGCTTATGCAGCGACCTGATCATGAACATCACGGCCGACGCGCGTGGCGACCTTTGGCTGGGCACCTACGACAACGGCATCTGCCGTATGGATGGCATGGCCACGGTGACCACTTTGGATGGCCTGCCGAACAACACGGTATGGTCGGGGCTGTTGGACCGGAACGGCGAAATGTGGTTCGGCACCAGCGCAGGGTTGGTGCACTTGGTGAACGGATCGGTGGAGCCCTTGCCACCCGATGTGCGGGCGCAGGAACAACCGGTGCTCTCCTTGAACCAGGCAGCCGATGGCACCATCTGGTGCGGCATGCGCGAAGGCTTGATGGGGCTGCGCCCGGATGGCAGCTTGATCTATCATGCCGCCGGGCCTGATGGTCCGGGCCGCTCCATCCGCAGCATGCACCGCGATCGGTATGGGCACTTGTGGATGGCCACGGATAACGGTTTGGTGCGGATGGTGAGCAACGCCACCACGGGAGACCGTTTCGAGCGCTGGACCACGGCGGAGGGCTTGAGTGATAACACCGTGCAATGCCTGCTGCCCGATGAGAAGGGCAGGCTCTGGGTGGGCACGGCCAACGGGCTCAGTTGCCTCGATGGCGGTGTGCTCCGTGCCGTCCGTTTGGCGGGCGATTTCGGATCCAACTTCCTGGACCTGCTCGTGGCCGACGGGACCGGTCGCATCTGGGCGGGCACGAACAACGGGTTGTACACCTTCTTCCCCGACAGCCTATTGGAAGAACCCTCGTCGGCCGAACACATCTCCTTGAACGATGGCCTGCGCAGCCTCGAATTCAACCTGAACGCCGCGTTGTTGGATAAAGGCCGGCTGCTGTTGGGTAGTTCCGCCGGCATGGTCTACCACGACCTCAGTAGTGACCTCGCCTTGCTCCCGCGGGTATCGCCACCCACGCGCATCATCGGTATCCGCTCCTTCCTGCAACCCACCGATTGGAGCAGCCGGAGCACGGGTACCGACGCGAACGGCCTACCGGTCGGACTGAAGTTGGATCACCGCCGCAACCACCTCACCTTCGATTACCTCGGCATCTCCCTCTCGGAGCCTGATAAGGTCGTGTACCGCTACCGCTTGAACGGCTTCGACCAGGACTGGCTACCCCCCACGGAGGCACGCTTCGCCAGCTATAGCAACCTCTCGCACGGCTCCTACTCCTTCGAAGTGATCGCCTCAACGGGTGATGGACACTGGAGCGAACCGGTCTCCTTCTCCTTCGTGATCACGCCGCCTTACTGGCTTCGGTGGTGGTTCTTCGTTGGGTGCGCGCTCGCTCTGGTCGCCATCGGGTACGGGGTGGTGCGCTACCGTTCCGTACAACGTGAACGCCGGGAGCGGACGCGGCAGTTGATGCTGCGGTCCCGTATGCTGCAACTGGAGCAACAATCGCTCAACGCGAACATGAACCGGCACTTCGTATTCAACGCCCTCAACAGCATCCAGTACCACATCAATAAGCAGGACCGCGCCACGGCCAGCCGCTACCTCACCAGCTTCGCCAAGCTCATCCGCAAGAACTTGGATGCGAGCCAGAACGACACCACCACACTGGCTGAAGAACTGGAACGGCTCGAATTGTATCTTGTTCTGGAGCACATGCGTTTCAAGGACAAGTTCGAATACCGCATCGACGTGGAACCCGGCCTGAACATCGCTGAGGCGCGACTGCCCGCAATGATGCTGCAACCGTATGTGGAGAACAGCATCTGGCACGGCATACTACCCATGGACGGGTCGGGGACCGTGCGTATCGAGGTGCGTAAGGCCGCGGAGGGTCGCTTGGACGTCCGGATACTGGACGATGGCATCGGCGTGAAGCACAGTTTGGAGGCCAAGAACGCGGCCTCCGGCGACCATATCAGCCGGGGCATCGAGATCACCAAGGGGCGTGCCGACGTCCTTAGAAGGCTGGATCTCACGGACATACGCATAACCGGACCGGAAGAACGGGTGGATCCGACCACCGGACGTACGATAGGCACCCAAGTGCTCGTTTCTCTGCCGATGACGAACGGTTGGAAAAAGGAGCCACAGGTCTTGCAATCGGCGTAGGATCGACTTACTTTTGACACAGCTCTATCCATGAAGTGCCTGAAACATATCGCCTTGGTCGCCTTGCTGGCGGTCGTGCTCGTTTCGTGTTCGAAGGAAGATGCCGTGGAGCCTTGCGGATCTGGTAGCACCACGGAAGAGGTGAACGCCAAGAGCAACCGCAAGCCTGTTGTGACCGATGCCGGTGAACCTGGTACGGCGCATGAAGGTGTGACTGATGGCACACCAACCGATCCACCTGACTCCGGAACGCCGGGCATCAGCGATGACGGTGACGACATCTCCGATGGTGAGAAGTCGCGCAAGAAGCGTCGTTGAAACCTAGATCGATCTTTTTACGAAGCGCCTTACTAGGGCGCTTCGTTCGTTAGGTGCACTGGGTTCAGCCCTTGAGGAGAGCATCCCAACCCTGGGCCTTCAACGCGTGCACGCCACCTTGCTTATCCACTAGTTGGTAGCCACTGGCCGCATCGGTCATGTGTCCCACGATGGAGAGGCTCGGATTGCCTTTGATCTTCTCGAAATCGCTCTGCGCAACGGTGAACAACAACTCGTAGTCCTCCCCGCCGTTGAGCGCACAAGTGGTAGGATCCAGGTTAAAATCGCGGGCCGTGCTGTAAGTGGACGGATCGATCGGGATCTTCTCGTCATAGATCCGCACCCCCAAACCGGAGTTGCGCGCGAGGTGCAATGCTTCGCTGGCAAGGCCGTCGCTCACATCGATCATGCTCGTGGGTCGCACGCCGAGCTTCTTCAGTAGTTCAATGATGTCGCGCCTTGGCTCCGGCTTCAACTGTCTTTCCAGGATGTAATCGTGGCCTTCCAGATCGGGTTGCGCACCGGAATCCTGGAACACGGCCTTCTCCCGCTCCAACACCTGCAAGCCCATGTAGGCGGCACCCAGGTCGCCGCTCACTACCAACAGATCACGATCGCTGGCACCCGAGCGGTAGACCACGTCTTCCTTGGCCACGGCGCCGATGGCCGTCACCGCGATCACCAAGCCGCTCCGCGAGGAGGTGGTGTCTCCACCCACCAAGTCCACACCGAAGTTGCGGCACGCCAGCATCATACCCTCGTAGAGTTCGTCCACCGCCTCCACGGGGAAGCGATTGCTCAGTGCAAGGCCAACAACGACCTGACGGGGCACCGCGTTCATGGCGTAGACATCGCTCAGGTTCACCGCGATGGCCTTGTACCCGAGGTGCCGCAAGGGCACGTAGCCCAGGTCGAAATGCACACCTTCCACGAGCAAGTCGGTGGTCACCACCTGATGTAGTGCTTCGGGGTCGATCACGGCTGCATCATCACCGATACCCTTGACCGTTGAGGGTTGGACGATCGGGATCCGTGCGGCAAGGCGGTCGATGAGGCCGAATTCGCCTAGTTCGGATAGCTCGGTGCGGGAAGTGGGCTCCAACATGCTGCGAAACTACCTGCCAGCGTGACCAAACCAGCGTTCCGGGACCGCACAAAACGGTGACACATGGTGTTTACCCCGTACCTTTGTCTCGAATTCAGTTTAGACCGATTCTAAATAAGAAGTGAAACCCCTCCTCCGCCGAGGCTACGGCGGGTAACACATGATCAAAGTCTCTGAGAACGCCAAATCCGAGGTCACCAAGCTCCTCGGCATGGAAGGCCGCGGTCCGGACCATTTCGTCCGCGTGGGGGTGAAGGGCGGCGGCTGCAGCGGCCTGATGTACGACCTCGACTTCGACGACCAGATGAAGGACGGCGACAAGGTCTTCGAGGACAACGGCGTGAAGGTGGTGGTGGACAAGAAG
>DAOORM010000096.1:0-7424 GCA_035389265.1 Flavobacteriales bacterium
GGCGAACTGCACCTCCACGATGGGCTTCAGGCCAACAGCGCTCATGCCTACCGTACTGCCAATGATGAACGCTTCTTGGATGGGTGTATTGAAGACGCGGTGT
This sequence comes from Flavobacteriales bacterium, assembly GCA_035389265.1. Lineage (GTDB taxonomy): Bacteria > Bacteroidota > Bacteroidia > Flavobacteriales_F > PHOS-HE28 > PHOS-HE28. Next base: position 104 of record DAOORM010000096.1, read on the forward strand.
CCACCGAAATCGCGGGCGAGCGTGGCAGCTTCGCGGAAGACACCACCAAGACGCGCACCCACATCTTGTCCATAAAGCAGGCAATTCGGGTCCTGCTGCATCAGTTCGCGGATGGCGAAAAGGGCGCTATCCACCATCACGGTGGGTTCACGGTCGGTTGGCGCACGTTCGCCCTGTTCCTCGGTGATCGGGGTTGGCGCGAAGAGGTGTGTGGTGAGGTCTTCGGGTCTCGGGTCCTCGGCTGCGCGCGCTTTCTCGAAGTCGTCCTTCACCCGGGCGATGGCCTTCTGTTCGATCTGCTTCAAGCCTTCCAGTTGGAAGCGCAGGTCGAGCAATTGTTGCAGGAATCGGGGGAAGGGATCGCGTTTGCGGTGCTCAGCCAGGTTCTCGGGCGTCCGGTAGAATTCCATGCGCACCCCACTGGTGTGGTGGTTCAGCAGGGGCACCTTGGCATGTATCAGGAAGGGGCGACGCTCCTTGCGCACAGTGGCCATCACCTCGTGCAACAAGGCATGGCAGGCGATGAAGTCAGAGCCATCCACTTGGCGCACCTCAAGTCCCTTGAAGCCTTTTGCGTAGTCGCTGGCATCACCAGCGCGGATCTCATCGGCACTGGCGCTGATGTCCCATTCGTTGTCCTGCACCAGGTAGATGATGGGCAGCTTCTTCAGCACGGCCATCTGGAATGCCTCGGCCACTTCCCCTTCGGTGATGGCCGCATCGCCGATGGAGCACACCACCACCGGGTTCTCGTTCAGCGGAGCGTTGGGGGGAAGGTCGTGTGGGATACCGGCTTGTTCCTTGTACCACAGGCCCAATGCGATCCCTGTGGTGGGGATGGCCTGCATGCCGGTGGCGCTGCTCTGGTGCGGGATCTTCGGCATGTTCTCACGCCGCAAGCTGGGGTGCCCGTAGTAGGTGCGTCCACCACTGAAGGGGTCGTCGCGCTTGGCGAGCAACTGAAGCATGAGCTCGTAGGGCTCCATGCCGATGCCGAGCAGGATGCTGTCGTCGCGGTAATAGGGTGCCACGAAGTCCTGCGGCTTCAGCTGCAGCCCTAGCGCGAGTTGGATGGCTTCGTGACCACGGCTGGTGGCATGTACATACTTGCTCGTGAACTTGGAATTCTCCTCGTAGAGCTCGGTCATCGCCTTGGCCGTACACATGAGTTCCCAGGCTTTCAGCAGGGTCTCCTGGTCGGGGATGCGGGCGGAGTGGACGTCCTTTTTGAGGGCGGTGAGCGACATGCGGGTGCGTGCTTGGAACGCGGGACAAGTTACGGTCTGGCCCGGAGTGGTCCCGCTCATCCATACCGGTGACCGTTGCGGTGACCGGACGGGCCTTCGTCCTGATCGGTAGCGTGGTGCGTGGCGCATGTTTTCCTTTGTACCCTAAACACTCGCGAACACATGGCACGCAACGCCCACGAACTCGACCACCGCATCGTCGGAGACGATATGCAATGTGTGGAGATCACCCTCGATCCCATGGAGACCGTCATCGCCGAAGCTGGCACGATGATGATGATGGATGAAGGCATCGAGATGAAGACCATCTTCGGTAGTGGCGACGGCCGCGAGCAGAGCTTCATGGACAAGCTCTGGGGTGCCGGAAAGCGCGTGCTCACCGGTGAAAGCCTTTTCATGACCACCTACACCAACGTGAGCAGCGTGCGCCGCACCGTCTGGTTCGCGGCGGCTTATCCCGGGAAGATCATGCCCTTGGATCTATTGGACTACCAAGGCAAATTGATCTGCCAGAAGGATAGCTTCCTGGCAGCGGCAAAGGGAGTAAGCATCGGCATCGCCTTCCAGAAACGCCTCGGGGCTGGACTCTTCGGTGGCGAGGGATTCATCATGCAGAAGCTCGAGGGCGATGGCCAAGTTTACATCCATGCGGGTGGCACCACCGTACAGCGCGAGCTGGCTCCCGGCGAAATGCTCCGTGTGGATACCGGTTGCCTGGTAGCCATGACGCAGTCGGTGGATTACGACATCCAATTCGTCGGCGGCATCAAGAACACCTTGTTCGGTGGTGAGGGATTGTTCTTCGCTCAACTGCGTGGCCCCGGTCATGTGTGGATCCAGAGCCTGCCCTTCAGCCGTCTAGCGGACAACATCATCGCAGCAGCACCGCGTGCGGGTGGCCGTGGCAAGGAGGAGGGAAGCCTGCTCGGTGGCTTGGGCCGCTTGCTGGACGGTGATAACTAGAGGTGTTCCACCTCGGCGCTCCCTGGAGCAAGGGCAAATGAACTTTCGGGTGGATCCTTACCCGTGTTCCTGCTTGTCCAGTTCTGGCCTTACTCTTCTTTACGCTTGGCTCCGCCGTCGAAGGAGCTGAGCACTCCTGTGACCAAGGACAGCAGCAGGCTGAAGCCTAAGGCCCACCAGAAGCGTGGTGCTTGCAGGGTGAAGCCATCGATGAGGTTCGCGGCGATAAGCACGATCACGGCATTGATCACGAGTAGGAACAGCCCAAGTGTGACCACGGTAACGGGTAGCGTGAGCAGGATCAGCACCGGCTTCAGGATCGCGTTCAAGAGCCCCAGTACGGCGGCGACGAGGATGGCGGTGAGCAGGCCGTTGGTGGTGTTCATGTCACTGATCGTGACACCAGGCAGCAAGAGATCTGTCACCAGCACGGCGATGGCCGAGATGATCAGGCGGATGAGGATGTTCATGGCCCGGTAAAGGTGTGAAAAGAAAAAGAGCACGCCGAGCGATCACCGCCCCACGCGCCCCCTTTCACCAAAACCGCCCTTATTCCTTCACGAGCTTCTCAGCCGTGGATCGTCCGTTCTGTTCCACCACGAGGTAGTAGGTGCCCGTAGCCTTATCACTAAGGTCCAGCGTGCGTTCGTATCGGCCTTTGAAGCCGGTGATGCGCTCTTCGTAGACCTTATCACCTTTCGCATCGTGCACGTTCACGAAGAGGTCACCGCGGTCCGGTGCGTCGAACTGGATGCGGAAGAAACCGTTGCTCGGGTTCGGGAAAACGCCCATGTCGCCGAGTTGCAGCGCATTGTCGAGGCTCTTCACACCTTTGTTCTTCAGCAGTTCCTTCTCCTCCGACGTCAGCTCCTTGCGCTCGATGCGGATGCGTGTTTCAACGCGCAGGTCCTTGCCCAGGTCGCGACGCAGTTGATCCATCTCCCGTCGCAGTTCATCCATATCGCGTACCAACTCGTCACGCTCTTGGGGATCCAAACCTTCGAAGCGGAACTCGCGCATGGGGTCCATGGTGATCACGTGATCGAAGTCGCGCTCGCCGAGGTCGCCGTTCAAGGTCATGGACTGTCCGCTGCGCAATAGGGTAACGGCCACGGCATCGCCGGGCTTCATGCTGCGGATGTGTTCGGAAAGTGCCTCGAAGTCGCCGATGGTCGTCTCGTTCACCTTGGTGATGACGTCGCCCTTCATGATCCCCATCTTCTCGGCGGCACTGCCTTCCTCCACACTGCCGATGTGTGCGCCAACGCCTTCACCATCACTGGGTGTCACACCGAGGAACGCGCGCGGTTCCATGTCGGCCGCATCGCCGAAGTGGCTTTCCCAGTCCCACTCCTCACTGCCGTGTTCGGGAATGTGGTTGAACGAATGGAAGTCGGTTTTAGACTCCGCCAACTCTGCGGTGCCTGACATCTTCTTGCCATCGCGGTACCAGATCACCTTCACCTTTTCCCCGGGATCGTTCTGACCGATGGCCTCGCTCAAGGTCCAGGGATCCTTCACGGCATCACCGTCCACTTCCACGATCACATCGCCTTCTTTCAATCCCAACTTGGCGGCAGGCGTGTCATCCACCACTTCGGTCACATAGGCGCCTCGGCCACCGGGTGCTTTGCTTGTGCGTGCTTGTTCGCTGTTGAGCGTGGAACTCGAAACGCCGAGGTAGCCCTTGGGCTCACACGAGTGGGGGAACGGCGCGTCCGGCGGCATAGGTTCCACCGGGGCCATCAAGACTCGGAAGTCCTCAGCATCCATGCCATCCTCGCGATCCATACCGAAGCGGCGGATGTCGATCTGCAGGTCGCGATCATCACCATTCAGGGAGAAGTGATCGAGGATACCGAGTTCGCGCATGGCCTCCTGCATGGCTTCTTCGTTGGCGGCGTCGAATTCGTGGGTGACACGTTTCGTTTCACCGTTCTCGGTGGTCACGATCTCGATGCGCACTTTGCGCTCCTTCTCCTGTTCCTGTGCGATCGCTTGTGGTGCGGTGCCTCCCTGGAACACGGCGGCCAGGGGCATGAAAAGGAAGGTCTTGTACATGGCGCTTGTGGTTGGTGAGCCGAAACTATCGGACACCTTTGGCGCTACGGCGTTAAGGAAAGCGAAGAAGTGTTAAGCAGGTGATGAACCGTTCGACCTAGGATGGAATGGGGCTTCCACCGCCACGGCGCTGCGGACGCGACGGGCTCGCAACGCGGTCGCTGAACGTTCCGGGCTCTCTGTAATGGCTCGTCGATATGCTGAGGAAGTTCGTCGGGGTTCAATCATTCGTGAACCGGTCCATGTCGCGCCGATCACGTTTGGTAGGGCGCCCTTCGCCGGGCTCGCGATGCTGGGCTTTGGCCAAGCGGGTGATCTCCAGCTTCTCGAGGTCTTCGAAAGATGTGCGCTCGGCGATCAGGCCAGGGACCAACTTGGCGCCTACCCGGGCGGAAGGGATCTGAAGCACTTCCCAACTGCGCCAGATGGGCGGTTCACGCAAGGCGATCACATCTCCAGGCTTCACTTCATTGGAAGCCTTCACGAGGCGGTCGCCGAGCTTCATTTGTTCGCGCTTTACGGCGTCGGTGGCCATGCTGCGCGTCTTGAAGAGGCGCACGCACCAGAGGAACTTGTCGATGCGCATGGAAAAGGAAAGGGGCGACCGTTGCGTCGCCCCTCGTTCAGTGACCCCGACAGGACTCGAACCTGTAACCAACAGAACCGGAATCTGTCATTCTATCCAATTGAACTACGGGGCCGGTGTGCTCGGCCTTGCGGCAAAGCGGCTGCAAAGATAGCGTTATGCCTCTAATCCAAGCAGAAAGGCTACCTTTGCGGGCCTTTTTACGGCCTGCCCCATGACCGAGCTGCGCAACATCGCCATCATCGCCCACGTTGACCACGGGAAAACCACCCTGGTCGACAAGATCCTGCACCAATGCCAGCTCTTCCGGGAGAACCAGGAGCATGCGGACCTCTTGTTGGATAACAACGATCTGGAGCGTGAGCGTGGCATCACCATCCTTTCGAAGAACGTGAGCGTGCGGTACAAGGGTGTGAAGATCAATGTGATCGACACCCCGGGCCACAGCGACTTCGGTGGCGAGGTGGAGCGCGTGTTGAACATGGCCGATGGGGTGCTGCTGCTGGTGGATGCCTTCGAGGGTGCCATGCCGCAGACGCGTTTCGTGCTGGGCAAGGCCATCCAGCTCGGGTTGAAGCCCATCGTGGTGATCAACAAGGTGGATAAGCCGAACTGCACACCGGAAGAAGTACATGAGCAGGTGTTCGACCTCATGTTCACCTTGGAGGCCAACGAGAACCAGTTGGACTTCCCCGTAGTGTACGGCAGCAGCAAACAAGGCTGGATGGGGCCTGATTGGAAGACCCCGACCGAAGATGTGAGCTACCTCTTGGACATGATCCTGGAGCACATCCCGGCGCCGAAGAAGGAAGAGGGCAGCTTGCAGATGCGCATCACCAGCCTCGATTACAGCAGCTTCCAAGGTCGTATCGCCGTGGGTCGCGTGCGTCGCGGGTCCATCAAAGCCGGCCAGAACGTGAGCCTCGTGAAGAACGATGGCCGCATCATCAAAGGCAAGGTAGCGGAGTTGATGGTGTTCGAAGGCTTGGGTAAGGAGAAGGTGAAGGACCGCGAACTGCACAGCGGCGAACTCTGCGCGATCATGGGTCTGGACGGATTCGACATTGGCGACACCGTTGCTGACTTCGAGAACCCGGAAGGTCTGCCCGGCTTCAAGGTGGACGAGCCCACGATGAGCATGCTCTTCACCATCAACACCTCGCCGTTCTTCGGCAGGGAGGGCGAGTACGTCACAAGCCGCCACTTGCGCGACCGCCTCTTCAAGGAGATCGAGAAGAACCTGGCGATGCGCGTGGAGGAAACGAACAGCCCGGACAAACTGCTGGTCTACGGTCGTGGCATTCTGCACATCGGTATCCTGGTGGAGACCATGCGCCGCGAAGGCTACGAGTTCCAATTGGGCCAGCCGCAGGTGATCTACAAGGAGATCGACGGCGAGCGTTGCGAACCGATCGAAGTGCTCACCGTACAGGTGCCGGAGCCCTTCAGCAGCAAAGTGATCGATCTGGTGAGCCGTCGCAAAGGCGAATTGCTCAGCGTGGAGATGAAGGGAGACCGCTTGAACATCGAGTTCAACATCCCGGCGCGTGGCATCATCGGCTTGCGCAACCCCTTGCTCACCGCCACGGAAGGGGAGGCCATCATCGCGCACCGCTTCAAGGGTTACGAGCCGTACAAGGGCGAACTCGGCGTCCGTCGCGCGGCGAGCATCATCAGCCAAGGCACGGGCACGGCTGTGGCGTTCTCGATCAACAAGCTGCAGGATCGCGGCAAGTTCTTCGTGGATCCGGGAGAAGAGGTTTACGGTGGACAGGTGATCGGTGAGAACCCCAAGACCGACGACCTCGTAGTGAACGTGTTGAAAGGCAAACAGCTCACCAACATGCGCGCCAGTGGTAGCGACAGCAAGGAGAGCATCGCTCCGGCAGTGAAGTTCTCGTTGGAGGAATGCATGGAGTACATCACGGCGGATGAGTACCTGGAGGTGACGCCGAAGAGTTTGCGCATCCGAAAGATCCTGTTGGACGAGAACGACCGCAAGAAGGCTGGTAAGTCCATCGAGGCTTACAGCATCTAAGACCTTCGTTCAGAAAGTGGAACGCCGACCTGTTGGGTCGGCGTTCTGCGTTCGGTGACTTGAGTGCGTGGTCGCATCCAACGGGGTCGGAACCAGCGCTGAGCCCACTAGGGTTTTCCTTCCGTGGACTGACTACTTCTGCACGATCAACTTCCGCGTCGCTGTGCCAGCCGCCGTGGTCATATGCACCATGTACATCCCGGGTTCATCCAACTGCAAGGTGGTGCGTTCCTGGTTGGTGCGTTGTTGAAGCACTACTTCACCCAGCATGTTCGTCACCGTGATCTCGGCTTTCGCGACTGAGAGTTCCACAGTGATGGTACCGGTCGTCGGGTTCGGGTAGAGGGAAGCTTCGATACCTGCGCCGTTCAACTCATCCACACTCGACATCAGGCCCGACGTGGTGCCTTGCAGATACAAGGAAAG
>DAOORM010000097.1:0-7414 GCA_035389265.1 Flavobacteriales bacterium
CCTCGCGTAAGGGTTCGCAGGGCTTCAAGGTCGCATGCAGTTCAGCAGGCAAGCCTTGGTAGAGCTTGGTCCCTTCGGTCTTCCACGCGATCATCTCATCGGTCACGTCCTTCACCACCTTGGCCGGGTTGCCCACGATCACTTTGCGTGGCGCCCACACCGAATCGGCTCGAAGGAAGGAGAGGGCGCCTACGATGCATTCCTCCCCCAGCACCACGTTATCCATCAACACCGCGTTCATGCCCACCATGCAGTTGCGGCCCACGTGTGCACCATGGATGATGGCACCATGCCCGATGTGCGCACTTTCATCCAACCGCACGGTCACGCCCGGGAACATGTGGATGGTGCAGTTCTCCTGTACGTTGCAGCCATCCGCGACGATGATCTCGCCCCAATCACCGCGCAAGGCGGCCCCGGGTCCGATGTAAACATTCTTCCCGATGATCACATTGCCGGTGACGGTGGCCTGTGGATGAACGAAGGCCGACGGATGCACCACGGGTCTGAACCCGTTGAATTCATAGAGCATGGAGCCAAAGATGCGAAGGAAGAGGACGGCCTCAAGTTCCCCCGGCTTGACCGGTCGGTGGGCCTCGTTCCAATGTTAACTCTGGGTTAAGCCTTGCTCTCCCTACATTGCCCTGTGGAACCGCCGGGTACATTTGGCCCGCGAAAAAGAACCCCATGGCACTGGACAACTTGCTGAACCTCTTCAAACCGCGCGATCGCGTGTTCTTCTTCCATTTCGAGGCCAGCGCTGCCAATGTGTTGAAGATGTCGGAGGACCTCATCGCCATCATGGCCACCGAGCCGGGTTCGCAACGGGTGGCCCTGTTGGAGCGTTTGGAGATCGCCGAGCACGCCAACGACGACCTCACCCATACCATCTTCACGGATCTCGCCCGCAACTTCATCACCCCGATCGACCGCGAGGATATCCACCAACTGGCGACGAGTTTGGATGATGTGGCCGATTTCATCCTCGCCGCAGCGAAGAACCTGGAGCTCTTCGGGATCAAGACGCCCGATGAGACCTGCCGCGAGCTAGCGCGTTTGGTCCATGAAGGTGCAGGCATCGTTCAACTGGCCGTGCAAGGCCTGCGCACCATGCACAAGAGCGGGAGTAACAACGAATTCGTGGTGCGCATCAACAGCATGGAGAATCAGGCCGATGAGGTGTACGACAAAGCCATCCAGCGCCTCTTCGCCACCGAGAAGGACCCCATCCAACTGATCCGCATGCGCGACATCTACTCCACCTTGGAGCTCGCTACCGACAAGTGCGAGGATGTAGGCAATGTGATCGAGTCCATCATGCTGAAGTACGCCTGAGGGCATGACGCTGCTCATCGTCATCATCATCCTGGCCTTGGTGTTCGATTACATCAATGGCTTCCACGATGCGGCCAACTCCATCGCCACCATCGTCAGCACCAAGGTGCTCACCCCGGTGCAAGCGGTGATCTGGGCCGCGGCGTTCAACTTCATCGCCTACTTCATCTTCAGCGACCACCACGTGGCGAACACGGTGGCGAAGACCGTGCACGAGGAGTTCATCACCTTGCGGGTGGTATTGGCTGGTCTCATCGCTGCCATCGCTTGGAACCTGCTCACGTGGTGGTATGGTATCCCCAGCAGTTCATCGCACACCTTGATCGGAGGCTTCGCTGGTGCGGCGCTGGCAGGAGCTGGATTCAACATCGAGAGCATCAACCTGGACAAGATCGGCATCATCGCTTTGTTCATCTTCCTGGCTCCCTTGGTAGGCCTATTGATCAGTGTCTTCATCACCCTGGTCACCCTCATCCAACGCTTATGGTTGCGTCTGGCCATCATCGCTGTCGCCACGGCCATCACCTGCATCTTCGTGCTCAAGAACAACGACCTGCGCATCGCCATGGCCGTGTTCTCAGTGGTGTTCATGATCGCGTACGCGTGGGACCTTACCCGCAACCAGCCGAGTGCACTGCGCACGGCCAATCTGTACAAACGTCTTCAACTGCTCAGCTCCGCGGCCTTCAGCATCGGGCATGGTGGCAACGACGCACAGAAGGTGATGGGCATCATCATGGTGGCCATGGTGGCCAGTGGACAGAAGGAAAGCTTGGACGACATGCCGAACTGGGTTCCACTTGCCTGCTACACGGCCATCGGTCTGGGCACCCTCAGCGGCGGATGGAAGATCGTGAAGACCATGGGTTCGCGCATCACCAAGGTGACCCCGTTGGAAGGTGTGTGCGCCGAGAGCGCCGGTGCGATGACCCTCTACATGACCGAACAGATGGGTATTCCGGTGAGCACTACGCATACCATCACGGGCGCCATCATTGGCGTGGGCGCCACCAAACGCCTCAGTGCCGTGCGTTGGGGCGTGACGGTTCGTTTGTTGTGGGCTTGGGTGCTCACCATCCCCGTCAGCGCCGTGCTGGCTTGTATCGCCTATTGGATCGCCGGGTTCTTCGGGATCTGAGGAAGCTTTCCGCGCGGACACTGGAGGCACCATTCGGTTGGAGTTCTCGTCGCGGCTTGCCAATTTCACAGCATGAAGCCGACCCATCCCGATGAGCTCATCACGCCTGCGTTCCGGAAGGAGGTGAAGCAGGTGTTGGGAGCCATCATCGGCTTCGGGCTGCTCTACCTCCTGCTGATGATCGGCGCGCTGGCGTTGCTGGCCGCCACCGTTTTCGCGGGCATCGCCATCATCATGGTCCATCCCTCCTTCATCACGCTGGCCATTGGGGGTGGCATCGCGTTCCTGGGGATCATGGTCTGCATCTTCATGGTGAAATTCATCTTCATGCGTACACGTGCTCAACAACCCGTTGGCTTCGAGGTGAGCGCGAAGGACGAGCCGGAGATCATCGCCTTGGTGGAGCGGTTGGCCGATGACCTACAAGCACCGCGGCCCAGGCACGTGCGCCTGATCCCCGATGTGAACGCGTCGGTGAGCTACACGAGCACGTTCTGGAGCATGATCCTGCCCGTGCGCAAGGACCTGAACATCGGACTGGGTCTGGTCAATACATTGAACGTTGGCGAGTTGCGCGCTGTGCTCGCGCACGAGTTCGGGCACTTCTCCCAGCGCAGCATGAAGCTGGGTAGCTATGTGTACACGGTGAACAAGGCCATTTTCGACCTGGTCCAACACCGCGACAGTTGGGACCGGACCCTGGAAGGATGGGCTGAAGCGGGCGGGGTGTTCGGCTGGTTCGCCGTGCCCACATTTCATATCGTGCAAAGTGTTCGCCGCATACTTGTTTCGGCCTATCAGCGGATCAACCGCAGGTACTATTCGCTCAGCCGCCAGATGGAATTCCATGCTGATGCCTTGGCCGCTAGGGCTCAGGGAGGGTCACAGCTCATCAGTGCGCTATACAAGGCCGAGTATTCAGGTATGGCCTGGGATGGCGCGATGAACGAGCTCGGAACCTGGATGGGCAAGGGCCACAAGGCGAAGGACGTCTATGCGATCCATAGCGCCCAAGTGGGATTCCACCGCAGTATGCCCTTGACCGTGCCTGCTGAGCAGGTCTTCGCGGACATCCGGCGCGAACAGATCATCGAGCGTCCGCGCCTGGTGGTGCGCGACCAATGGGCTTCCCATCCCTCTCTAGCCGACCGCGAAGCCATTGTGGCCGGCGTCGGGGTCGATGTTCGCGGGGATGAAAGACCCGCTTGGACCTTGTTCAAGGATGAGGGCCGCTTGCGCGAACGCATGTCGGCCTTGTTGTATGAACGAGCACCGGAGTCATCCAAGGCCACCGGAACGATCAGCCCGCAGGAACATGTGGCCACGTTGCAAGAGCGTTCGGAACGCTTCAAGCTCGACGACCGTTTCCACGGGGTATTCGATGGCCGCACGCCCAAGATCCTGCCGCTGGCCGAGGTGGAAGCGATGAACGCGGACGCTGTACCCGATCTGCACACCTTTTACACACCCGAAGTGGCCAAGCGCCATGCGGCCCTCGCACGGCTGCGCACCGATGTGGAACTGCTCCGGGCCATCCGCGATGGACAACTGGATGCCGACACGTTCGAACTGGATGGTGTGAAGCATCCGAAGTCCGACGCCACGGAATGCGCTCGCCGCTTGGAGCAAGAACTGGCCGACGAGGAGATATGGTCCAACGAGAACGATCGGCACGCCCAGATCGCCGCTGCCCGTGCGGCGCGGGAAGCTGGTGGCAGGCAAGCCTATGCGGATGCCGTCGAAGGCTATCTGCGCATGGTAGCGGTGCACGACCAAGCTGTGAAGGTCTTGGTGCAAGGGCAGAAGGTGCATGCCATGGCCACCGCCAAGCCGCGCTTCGATCAGCACGAATGGAGCGCGCTGGGTGCGGAAGCCGGGACCATGTACCACCTATTGCAGGGCTTCTTGAAGGACCAGGATCCAGCGACCATCCTCGATCCCGAAGAGCACAAGGACCAGATCCGCGCCATGGAACGTGTCCAGCGCGCGGGCATCGCATCCTCCACCTTCGAGCCTGACGTGTTCTGGGGTACCTACGAGAACACCGCGTTGTTGGAGATGAAAGCCCGTGAGAAACGCTTCCTCGCGTTCAAGGCGCTCACGCAAGTGCAATGCGCTTGGCTTCGGGCCGTCTGACCACATCCTACCTTCGCACGCATGTCCATCATCCTTTCAGACGCCGGTCATCACAGCCATCTGTTGCCACTGACGTACACGCGTCCGGTGGGTCAACTACGGCCGGGCATCCTGCGCATCAGCGAAGGGTGGTACGTGCGTAGCGGTCTGCCGGTGGGGCATCGCACCGAAATCTATCTCGCTGCTGCCTTCCCATTGCCCGCGGACACGGCGAACTGGGAAGTGGATGGCTCCGTGTTCCCCACGGATGAGATCGTCGGTGCCGTCATGGATCTTCGTCCCGGCGAGGTTTTGGTCCACGAAGGAAGGGCGTTGGCTTTCGGGTCCGAGGGTAAGGGCCAGCCAGCCCCGGCCGACTGGTCCACGCCACCGGCTTATTGGCGGCAGGTGGCTTTCACCGGCGAGGTGATCCGCTTCACCCGGCCATGGCACCTCTTTCAGCTGTGCGGTAAAGCTATCGCACACGATTTCAAGTTGCTTACCGAGGGCCGTCGCTCACAGCGCATCGAAGGCACCAATACCATCATCGGTGATCCGAACCTCATCTTCCTGGAAGAGGGCGCCGTGGTGGAGGCGAGCATCCTCAACACCAAGAACGGTCCCATCTACATCGGCAAGGGAGCGGAGGTGATGGAAGGCTGCATGTTGCGCGGTCCCATCGTCATCGGCGATCATGCGCAAGTGAAGATGGGTGCCAAGATCTATGGACCATCGGCGTTCGGCCCCGAGTGCCGCATGGGTGGCGAGATCAGTAACAGCGTGATACTCGGCTACAGCAACAAAGGGCACGACGGTTTCCTCGGCAACAGTGTGCTCGGTGAATGGTGCAACCTCGGTGCCGATACCAACACGAGTAACCTGAAGAACACGTACGGCAATGTGCAGGTGTGGGGCGGTGCCGAGCGCGCGATGATCGATACCGGCCTGCAATTCTGCGGCCTGCTCATGGGCGACCATAGCAAGAGCGGCATCAACACCATGTTCAACACCGGCACGGTGGTGGGCGTGGCCGCCAACGTGTTCGGAGGTGGTTTCCCACCCAAGCACATCACGGGTTTCTCCTGGGGTGGTGCGGAGGGCATTGAGACCTATGACATCGAACGCGCGTTGGCCACTGCCCGCAAGGTGATGGAGCGTCGTAATGTTCACTTGAACGCAGTGGATGAGGCCGTGCTCCGGCACATCGCGGCGTCACGCTCCTAGTCAATAGAGCTTCCTTGGAAAGGTCGCTGGAACTGCATCAAGGTGGATCGACTCCATTGTGTTCGATCCTGCATGGTGCCACTGCCCATCTGTCACCCCTTTGGCCCCGGCACGAAGGTTGAACACGAGGGCCACTCCTTGTTGAAAACCACGTCTTTCGAAGGACTTGGTGAGGAGGTATCTTTACACCTGACAAGCTGTCCATGAGCGACATCCGAAATACTGCCAACCCACTTTTTAGTTCCGAAGTGCTTGAGAACGAGACCGAACTGATCCCGTTGATCACCGCCGAGGACGAAGAGCAGATGAATGCGGAGACCACTCCGCCCGAGTTGCCCATTCTGCCCTTGCGCAACACCGTGCTGTTCCCGGGCGTGGTCATCCCCATCACAGTGGGCCGCGACCGCAGCATCCGGCTGATCCAGGATGTGTACCGTGGCAACAAAACGCTCGGCGTGGTGAGCCAGAAGGATGGCCAGATCGAGGAGCCGCGAGCCGAAGACCTCAACAAGATCGGCACCATCGCCACCATCATCCGCATGTTGCGCATGCCCGATGGCAGCACCACGGCCATCATCCAAGGCAAGAAACGCTTCGAGGTGATGGAGATGGTGAAGCTCGATCCCTACTTCACCGCACGGGTGAAAGAGTTCGAGGAGATCCGCCCGGCGAAGGATGATAAGAGCTTCCAAGCCTTGGTGAGTTCGCTGAAGGACCTGGCGACCGACATCATCAAGCACAGTCCGAACATCCCCACCGAGGCCCAGTTCGCGCTGAAGAACATCGACAGCCCGAGCTTCCTGGTGAACTTCATCAGCAGCAACATGAACGCCGAGGTGGCCGAGAAGCAGAAGATGCTCGAGGTGGCCGATCTCCGCGAACGTGCGTCCCTGTTGCTGGCACATCTGACCAAGGAGTTGCAGATGCTGCAGATGAAGAACGAGATCCAGAGCAAGGTGCGCACCGAAGTGGATCGGCAGCAGCGCGAGTACTTCCTGCACCAGCAGATGAAGACCATCCAGGACGAACTGGGTGGCAACCCCATCGAGCAGGAGATCGAGGAGATGCGCCTCAAGGCCGCGCGCAAGAAATGGAGCAAGAAGGTGGGCGAGATCTTTGACAAGGAGCTCACCAAATTGCAGCGGATGAATCCGGCCGGAGCGGAGTTCAGCGTGCAGTACAATTATGTGCAGTTGTTGCTCGAGTTGCCCTGGGGCGAATACAGCGATGACAAGTTCGACCTTAAGAACGCGCAGAAGATCCTGGATCGCGATCACTTCGGACTCGACAAGGTGAAGGAGCGCATCATCGAGCACCTGGCCGTGCTGAAGCTGAAGAAGGACATGAAGGCGCCGATCGTGCTGCTCTACGGTCCTCCCGGCGTGGGCAAGACCAGCTTGGGCAAGAGCATGGCTGAAGCGCTTGGGCGTAAGTACGTGCGCATGAGCCTTGGTGGCCTGCACGACGAGAGCGAGATCCGCGGACACCGGCGCACCTACATCGGTGCCATGCCAGGTCGCCTTATCCAGAGCCTGAAGAAGGCAGGCACCAGCAACCCGCTCTTCGTGCTCGACGAGATCGACAAGGTGGGCAAGGACTTCC
>DAOORM010000098.1:0-7370 GCA_035389265.1 Flavobacteriales bacterium
AGCGCTTCACGGTCGGCGACCAGTTCGGCTCGCCGGTCAGCGACGATCTGGTAAACACTATCACCATCGATGAGATGTTCAGTTGCAGCTGTGATCTCGGGAAGGTCACGCGTTCCAACCAAGTCCGGGTCAAGGAATGGGCCATCGCCAAGCAACGGAAAGTCACCTTCGCGTGGCCCATTAACGGCTGGCATGAAGTGCTTGGGGCCGAGTTTCAGTTGTGCGCCAGTCTCCTCAGTTCTCCAAACATCATCGCAAGCGCGCCGCTTCAGCACCAAGAGCAAAATGTTCTTGAACTCCACCCACTCCGCATCCGTTAGGCCACCTTCCGGCTCACGAGCCAACGGAGTGGCCTGGTTCTTGTCGTAGAGTTCCAGCAAGCGACGTGCGCTTGCACCATCAAGCGCCAACGTCGCTAACGCTGCACTTTCGGTAGGGCCCTGTTCAGCGAGAATGGACCGGATGATGGAGATCTGTCCTGAGCTCCAAAATGTGGGTATGACAGCAGCTCCGTAGGGTGTGGTCTCATCCTCCTCCAACCGGGCCACCATAGACGCACAACTGCGGATATTGACTGGCTCATTGGTATGTGGGTCTTCCCCTACGAAATCCAGCGTCCCGCCGTAATAGTCCTGGTCAGGCACTTCGGCGATCCGTATGTAGGTATTGCCGTTGGCTTGGAACTGATCCACCATCGTGTACTCGATAGGGAGTTCCCCAGCGGGAATGAAGTCGAATGCCTCATTACTAAGGGCCAGTGTGGTCTCCAAGCCATAGGCTACGACCAGTCGCAGATCTTTGAAGACGGTTCTCCGTCGGTTTACAGGACTATCGTCAACATCAAGCACGAAAGACTCATCCATGGCGGCGAACTCCGCGTCGATCCAGTCGCGGCGTTTCTTCCACAGGTCGAAGGGTACTGAGAATCCACCTAAGAGCCCGGCTTCAGGATACCGCAGGTCATCGATGGTGACCACATCCGGATCGATGATGGCATTCCAAGACCCCTCTTCGCCTGGGAAAGCAGGACCAAGGCCATCCTGTTCTTCCCAGATCTCGCGCAGCCGTGCCATCTTCCACTGTTCCACCAAGCTGGGCTCGGGATCGCTCAGTGGATCCCGTCTTGTATCGCGCAGGCCGAATAGGCTTTCCAGTCCTGTGATGGCGCCTGCGGTCTCACCTTCGGTGATGTTCTCCGGATCCGAAAGGTCGATGAAGAGTTTTGAGATGGTCGTGGTCGTCCCTTCGTGCAAGAGTGGAATGCCCAGTTTGTGAGCGATCTTCTCCACCACGTCACTCGACACTAAACCACGCGCATTGCGCACCTCATTGTAGCTGGTCCCCAGCTTCCCGAGCAACAGCTCGTAAGCCTGCTCGAGATAGGCCCTTTCCGCTGCCTCCAAGGCTGTGAGCTGATCACCTGTAGGCTCATTCCCCCCCTCTTCCCGCTGGAAGTGGCGTAGGTTCTCAGCGGCTATCCGATTCTGGCAAACCGGTTTCTTGAGCTGCTCGCAATCCAGCTGCAAGCCGCCCATGCGATGGTGGAACCGGTCTTCGAGGAATGGGATATCGAGTTTGTTGCTGCCGCTCTTCAGAACATGGGCATAGGTGAAACCGAGCAGATCGGCCAGGTATGCGATCGGGCTCACCGCAGAACGGCAATCGGGGCAATTGCAGCTCTTGGCAGTCGTAGGCGTGGTGCGTGCCTTGCCGATCGTATGATCAGGGATGGGAGCCAAGGAAGCCGCGGCATTGTTGATGCCGTACAAATGCAAGGCCTTGGCCTGGTAGTGGATCCGTCCTGCACCAAGATCGCCGAACAGGTCGGTGTTGTCCTCGATGAACTTGCCGCGTGGCGCCAGTGCGATATCAGCGATGTTCTTATAGGCCCTGGAGAACAACGTCTGGTTCTTCGCCAGATCGGGTTGCAGGAGTTCCAGGGCGGCAAGGCCATCCAGCTGCACCAGGGCTGCACTGGTCGGGTCGATATCATCGCTGGGCAGGTTGCGGAAACCTCCCAACTGCCGGATGTGTTCCAGTCGAGTGGCGGTAAGGTCATTCGCCGTGAGGTAGGCCGTCACCGCAGCAGGCACGCTTACCCCGGTCGCACTGATCGTACTGGACGAACTCGCGGCCCTGGTGAAGGTCAATGCGGTCTCGACCGGTGTCTTAGGGTCGGCGACAACATAGGCAAGTATGAATTCGTCGGAGCCGGTCAGCAAGGGATGACTGAACGTCATCTTCAACTCGTACGAAGAACTCGTGATCCCCTCGAGGACCCGGAATCGGAACTGGTAGTATCCAGCCTTGTTGGTGGTGGTCCATCCGTATGAGATAGGCTGCTCACCAGCGTTCTCGTCCACGCAGGTCACCTTCACCCCTCCGCCCGTCGTTGGGGCATCCACGACTTTACCGATGAAGACATACTCTCGGCCAGCCGTTCGTATATACTCCGCCGCCATGCCGATGTAGTATTCGGCAAGCAGCATGTAGAAGTCATCCTCCAATCCACTACCGGACGCGGTGCTGATAGATGCCAGGATACGGTAGGGATCCTCGGTATTCTCGACATCCTCGCCGACATAGCGGATAACAGCTTCAAGTACAGCACGCTTGCGACCAGGCCAGAGCGCATAGAACTTCTCAAGCATACCATTGATCACTCGCTTCTCACCAAGCGTCGGTGCGCTTGGGTTCGCCGGTGCGCCAAGCGAAGCGATGGTCGTGGCTTCGGCGCCAATACCGCTCCAGAAATCCTTCAGTGTGACCTCCCCTTTTATCACGCCTGCAACGGTGAAGGCGTTGGCCCGAGCTAGGAGGTAGATATCCTCCAAGCCACTCACCTTGTCAAGTTCATCCAGCAGTGCCTCGATCTCTCGATGTTCGCGCGGTGCGAAGAATTCCACGAAGCCGAAGTAGGGTGGTTCAAAAGCCATAATGATGAAAGTTGGTTATTGTGTTGAACTACGTTGTAAGATGGGCGATCGTTGTGTCACTCTTTCAACATTTCCTGTTGATGAGGAGGAGTGTGAGAACCAAATGCTTCATTGTCAACCCCTACGATCGTTCATAAGTGCTGAATCTCGATGCACAATATGTATGTCCAGCGTATCTCTATGAACAAGCGTTCTGTTGGTCCCGCACCCACCACTTAGAGCCCATTAGAATAGAACAGATCAATACATTTTCCGCGCATCCAAGTTGTGACCAACCGTTCCCCTTGCCACCGGCCGCCGCCCCGCGCCGACTTCGCTGGCTAACTTGGGCCACCTTTCGCAACCCCTCATGATGCCACGCCATTTCCTTCTCGGTGCCGGCCTGTTCCTGGCCATCGCCTTCCCCACCGCTGCGGATGCGCAGAAGCAACTCACCAACCGAGACATCTGGGCCAGTCCGGTGTTCAGCGCGGACCTGGTGGGTGGCCTTGCCAGCATGAACGATGGGCAGCACTACACCGTGTTGGACGAGACCGAGGCCGGCGTGGTGATCGACCAATACGCCTACCGCACCGGTCAGAAGGTGAGTACCATCGTGGAAGGCGCCGCACTGGTGCCTGCTGAGGCGCGTGAGCCCATCGCCATCGACGGCTACAGCTTCAGCGGCGATGAGAAGAAGCTGATGATCGAGACCGCGAGCGAACCGATCTACCGCTACAGCTACTTCGCACACCACTACGTGTACGACCGCGCCACCAAGAAGCTGGTGCCGCTCACCGATGTGACCAAGGCGAAACAGCGGCTGGCCACCTTCAGTCCCGATGGCAGCCGCGCGGCCTTCGTGCGCGACAACGACCTGTACGTGGTGGAACTGGCGACGATGAAGGAGACACGCGTGACCACCGACGGCGCCTGGAACACGGTGCTCAATGGCGCCACGGACTGGGTGTACGAGGAGGAATTCACCCTGGTGCAGGGCTACGCGTGGAGCCCCGACGGCAGCAAATTGCTCTACCTGCGCAGCGACGAGAGCGCGGTGAAGGAGTTCGACCTGACCTATTACAAGAACCAGCTGTATCCGAACGAATACCGTTTCAAGTACCCGAAAGCGGGCGAGGTGAACAGCACGGTGAGCCTGAAACTATACGATGTGAGCAGCGGCCTGACGTACGCGGTACCGCTGGGCACCGAGGACACCGACATCTACGTGGCGCGGCTCGGCTTCACCCCGAAAGGGCAGCCCTGGTTCATGCGCCTGAACCGCTTGCAGAACCAGAAGGAGATCCTCCTGGTGAAGGTGCCGCCGACGGGCACGAAAATGCAGCCCATCGCGGAAGTGGTGTACCGCGAAACGAGCAAGACCTACGTGGAGGTGACGGACGATCTGCACTTCCTGGCCGACGGTAGCGGCTTCGTGCTCACCAGCGAACGCAGCGGCTGGAACCACCTCTACCACGTGCCGATGGGCGGCGAGCCGAAGGCCCTTACCACCGGTGAATGGGATGTGGTGAGCGTGGCCGGCATCGACGAAAAAGGCAAGCGCGTGATCTTCACCGCAGCGCGGACGGTCCCGGAGAACCAGGATGTGTGGGCCGTGGGCTTCGGCGGCAAAGGCCTGAAGCAACTGAGCCCCCCGGGTGGCTACAACGATGCGGAGTTCAGCACCGGGTTCCAGTACTTCATCAACACCCGCAGCACGGCGAACGAAGCGCCGGTGGTGACCTTGCACGATGGCCAGGGCAAATTGGTGAAGCAGCTGAAGGACAACGTGCGCTTGAAACAAGCCCTCGCGGACTACGGCGCGAGCCGCAAGGAATTCTTCCAGTTCACGACCGAAGGTGGAGTGGCGCTCCGCGGTTGGATGATGAAACCGGCGGCCTTCGACCCGACGAAGAAATACCCCGTGCTGATGACGCAGTATAGCGGTCCTAACAGCAACGAGGTGTTGGACAAGTTCGATGGGCGCGACATGCTGTGGCACACGCTGCTGAACCAGAAAGGCTACATCGTGGTGTGTGTGGATCCGCGCGGAACGGGCCACCGCGGGCACGACTTCCGGCACGTGACCTACGGACAACTGGGCAAGTACGAGACGGAAGACCAGATCGCCTCGGCGAAGTGGCTGGCGAAACAGACCTATGTGGATGGCACGCGCATCGGCATCTTCGGCTGGAGTTACGGCGGCTACATGAGCAGCTTGTGTATCACCAAAGGCGCCGACGTGTTCAAGGCCGCCATCGCCGTGGCCCCGGTGAGCAACTGGCGCTACTACGACAGCATCTACACCGAACGCTTCATGGGCTTGCCGAAGGACAACGCCAAGGGCTACGACGACAACAGCCCTATCAATCATGTGGAAAAGCTGAAGGGCAACTACCTGCTGATCCACGGACTGGCGGATGACAACGTCCATTACCAGAACGCCGCCGAAATGACGCTGGCCCTGGTGAAGGCCAACAAGTCTTTCGACCAGTTCGTGTACCCCGACCGCAACCACGGGATCTACGGCGGCACCACGCGCCTGCACCTCTTCGAGCTGATGACGGATTGGTTGGTGGAGAATCTATAAGAACCAGGAGCACGGGCAAGTGACGCTCGTGCGCTTGCCCGTGCGCCTGCCCCTGCCCTGCACCTGCACCTGTCCCTGCTCCTGCTCCTAGTCCTGCCCCTGCTCCTAGTCCTGCCCCTGCGCCTGAGCCCCCCACCGCATTGCCAGTTCCCCGCCTTTCCTACCTTGGCGCACCTCAACCCCTAACACCTTCATGACCAACACCTCGACGACCACCACCGGGCACCCCCAGGGGTTGTACTGGCTCTTCGCCGCCGAAATGTGGGAGCGCTTCTGCTACTACGGCATGCGCGCCCTGCTGTTGTTGTACCTGGTGAAGTCGCTGGCCATGGGCGACAACATGGGTTTCGCGGTCTACGGTGCCTACACCGCCCTGGTGTACGTGATGCCGGTGATCGGTGGCCGCATCGCCGACCAGATCCTCGGATCGCGGCTCGCGGTGTTGTTGGGTGGCGTCTTGATGGCGATCGGTGAGTTCATCATCGTAGGTGGCACGGAGATGATGCTCTTCTGGGGCATGGCCGTGATCATCGTAGGCAACGGTCTCTTCAAGCCGAACATCAGCACCATGGTAGGCAAGCTCTACCCCGATGGCGACAACCGGAAGGACAGCGGCTTCACCATTTTCTACATCGGCATCAACTTGGGTGCGCTGCTGGCCACCACGGTATGCGCGGAAGTGGGCAACATCTATGGCGCGAAGTACGGCTTCGCCCTAGCGGGTGTGGGCATGCTGCTCGGCGTCATCGTCTTCCAGATGGGAAGCAAGCACTACGCGGAGGTGAGCGCACCGCCATCGCCCGACACGCTTTACAAGCCGAAGTACGGCCCCTTGAGCCCCTTCAACGCTGTGCTGGTGCTCTGCGCCGCGCTGATCCCGGTGCTGTACTTCCTGCTGCGCAATACGACCATCGCGGGATACGTGCTCCTGGCGGTAGCGGCGTATGTGGTCGGCAGTTTGATCGCTCGTGGGGTGAAGGATGGCAAGGTGCAACTGGACAAGATGTTCGGCTTCATCATCCTCATGCTCTTCAATGTGGTGTTCTGGGCCTGTTTCGAACAGGCGGGCAGCAGCCTCACGCTCTTCGCGGACCGCAACGTGGATCGCCACGTGTTCGGCTGGGAGATGGGCGCCGCCACCACCCAATTCTTCAACCCGGCCTACATCCTCATCTTCGGATCCATCTTCTCCATTATGTGGGTGAAGCTGAAGCAGGCCGACCGCGATTTCAGCATCCCCATGAAGTTCGGCCTAGGCATCCTGCAACTCGGACTGGGTTACCTGGTGATCCTGATCGCGGCGCCGCTGGCCGTGGAATACCAAGTGCCGCTGTGGACCTTGGCGCTCCTTTACATGCTGCACACCACCGGTGAACTGTTCCTCTCTCCCATCGGCCTGAGCATGGTGACCAAGTTGGTGCCGAAGGACATGACCGCCACCGCCATGGGCGCGTGGTTCTTGAGCATCGCCGGAGCGAACTACGCCGCTGGCATGCTCGCGAAACTGACCGGTGCTGAACACGGCGAAGGCGAAGCGGAAGTGCTGGATAAAGCCGCCAGCTTGGCCACCTACGTGGACGTGTACAGCACCATGGGTTATGTGACCGCGGGCATCGGCCTCTTCCTGATGGTGATGAGCCCGTTGATCAACAAGCTCTTCCACGGCATCCGTTGAGCCCGATCAGATGATCAGAGAATGGGATGATCAGATGATCGTCATTCACCTCGTGACCACATGCGTCGCCCTGCATCGCATTTTCCGATCATCTGATCATCTAATTATCTGATCGGTAATGGCCCGCAAGCACCCCACCGTCCTCCCCTTCCTCTTCCTCACCGAGATGTGGGAGCGGTTCGGGTACTAT
>DAOORM010000099.1:0-7263 GCA_035389265.1 Flavobacteriales bacterium
TCCCATCCCCACTTCCGCAACCCGCTTCGCGATACGATCCACCCGCATATAGCTCGTGTTGCTCAGCACCACCACGGTGAGCGGCCGGTCGAGGAAACGGAGCACGAAGGTGGCGTAGCCGGGCCAGCCGCCGGAGTGGTGGGCCACGCGTTCGTTCGTGCCACCGCCGTCGATGAACCAACCTAGGCCGGTCTCGGTGGGTTCGCCTTTGCTGGTGCGTTGCAGGGTGGTCATGCTGTCCTGCGCGGCGAAGGAGAGCACGGTGCCGGAACGGAGCGCGGCATCCCAACGGGCGAGGTCGTGCAAATTGCTGTTCACGGTGCCATCGCCGGTGATGCCATCGAGCCAGCGCACGTAGTCTTCTTGCGGGATGCTGTCAGGCAGGTGGAAGGTGCCGGTGCTGTCGCGCATACTGCCGTAGGCGTATGCGGGGATCACTTCACCGCTGCGGCGGGTGTTGTACACGCGGGTGCGTTTCAGGCCTGCGGGGCGGAAGAGCAATTCGTCCAAGGCTTGCGCGTAGGTGCGCCCGGTGAGGCGTTCGATCAGGCAGGCGAGCAGGACATAGCCGGTGTTGCTGTATTCCTCACGTTTGCCGGGCTTGAAGTCGGGCTTCGGCTTGTGCTCCACCAGCGCGGCGAGCACATCGGCGTTGGTGGCGATGCGTTCCTTGTTCCAATGCTTCTCCAACAGTTCCATGTAGTCGGCCAGTCCGCCGGTATGGGACAGCAAGTGGCGGATAGTGACGTCTCGGTAGGGCAGCTCGGGCAGGTGCTGCTGCACACGATCATCGAGGCGCAGGCGGCTTTGTTCCATCAAGCGCATGATCGCACTGGCGGTGAACGGCTTGCTGCACGAGGCCAGTTCGAAGAGCGTGGTGTCGGTGAGCACTTCGCCAGTACGGCGGTCGGCCAGGCCGAGGCAGCTGCTGTATCGCACACGTCCGCTGTCGATCAGCATCACGCAACCGTCGAAGGATGCACGGGTGTGTTTGTCGTTGAGGTAGGCATCGAGGGTGCTACGCAGTTCGGCATCGGTGGGCATTGCACGGGTCACGCTGTCCTTGGCGAAGAGCAATTTGCTGGGCCGGTTGCCGAGGCCCACGATGCGTGCTTTCTTGCTCAGCACCACGTTGAAGGCATCGCTCTCGGTGGGGTCGTAGCCGTAGCTGAAGAAGAGCCGGTAGCTGGTGGGGTTGCGTTTGACCAGACTATCCAAATGCGGTGTGCCCAACGCGGCGCTCATCTGCCCGAAACTGTTCTTCAGCACCGAGGGGCGGAAGAGCAGGGCGAGTGGACCGCCGAGCTCGTCGTGCATGGCTTCGTAGTCGCCACGCTCGAAGGCTTCGGCGAAGCGGCGCGCCGTGGCAGCATTGGCACTGTCGCTCTGGGCGGTGGCTGCGGATGCGAGCACGAGGGTGGTGGCGAGGAGCAGGTGGCGCATGGGTGCAAGGTATCGGCGGGTGCGTTATCCGAAAGCGCGATGTGTGCAGCGGTCGGGGAGGTGGGCGAATGGCCGGATGAGGCTTCAACAGAAGGGGTGAATACCACCGACCTGATCTGGCACAGGAATGGCTGGGAACACCCAGTATCTTGCCCACCACCTTTCGTTGTAGACCACCATGCATCGACGTCTATTCGGGCTAGCCCTTTCCATCTGCTTCACCTGCCTGGCACATGCCCAGCGGATGGTGGTGCTCGTCACCGACGAAGCCGGTAATCCTTTGCCAGGAGCCAGCGTCACCCTGCGCGATGCGCGTGACCGCGGTGTGAAGCCGACCAGCAAAGCGGATGGCGTCTTCACCTTGGAAGAGATCCCTGAGGGTTACGATGCCCTTCAGGTGAAAGCCGCCGGCAAGGTGTTGAACGGCTGCCAGTGGTACCGGTCTCTTCCCGACACGGTGCGGATGACGATGCGCAAGGGGCCATATCATCTGATCGACGAAGGGCATCGGCAGGCTCGGCTGGTCTTCGATGAGCAGCGTTTGGAAGTGGACTATCACCGTGGCCTTCGCACGGACAGCCTGCGCCCCTGGTTCGCGGAACAGGGCCTGGTCTGTGAGCCCCATACCTGCACCTACTTGCGGCGGAAGGGCGGCGGCAAGTTCATGCTGCACCACAATGTGGAGCTTGAAGCCATGCGGAAGAACCCGGCGGTTAAAGCGGCTGGGCTCTATGCCGAGCACCAGAAGCGCCATCTTCATGAGTGGGTTGGCGTAACGCCGCACGCTGGGCTGAGCATGACCGTGCAGCACCAGTACACGGGCACCGTCCGCATCACGTTCAATGGGTCTGCGATGAATGAACAGGTCGCCTTCGGCTATGTGCTGAAGATCAATTGGCTGCTAGATCGCTTCGGCTTCCGGTTGACGGAAACCACTTCCGGCTACGCGGACGAGACGATGCTTTCGGCTGCGTTCAGCGATCACGGTGTGGAAGCGAAGCCGGTGTCGGGGCTGGCCGGCCCTTTTTTGATCGGTCAGCTGGAGCAGCTGGCGCGGCATCCGTATGTGCAGCGTTCGGAGCTGGTGGTGCCGATGATCTTGGATTGACCTGACCTGTTCTGCCAAAGCGTATCGTATTGACCTTGCGTCGTGCGATAGGGGTAAAGCGGCCCGGTTCGCCGGATGATGTGTTCCTTGCAGTGCGCTTCCGCACCACCCCACACCATGAACGCTCTCCGCCCGTCCGCATTCCACCAAGTACGCATGGTCTTTACCATGGCCGCACTCGTGCCCTACTTACTGTTCGCCCAAACACCCGGTAAGCGCCTCATCACCCCGCAGGACCTGTGGGCCATGAAGCGCCTGAGCAACTTGGAGCTTTCGCCGGACGGAAGCAAGGCGGCCTTCGTGGTGCAGGAGTGGGACATCACGGAGAACAAGAGCACGGCCAACATCTGGTTGGTGCCCACGGCGGGTGGCGAACCACGCAAATTGACCACGGCACAGGCCAATGATGGCGCACCGATATGGAGCCCCGATGGCATGCGCATCGCCTTCACCAGCAAACGCGGCGAGGACGAAGCTGCCGCGCTGTACGTGATCCGGGTTGACGGCGGTGAAGCGGAGAAGGTCATCGAATTGCCGTTCGCGCTTTCCAACGTGAAGTGGATGCCCGATGGCGAGCGTGTGGTGGTGGCCACCACGTGCGTTCCGCGCCTGGTCGGTACGTGGAGCAAGACGGACATCAGTGCCATGGAAAAGGAGGTGAAGCGCCGCAAAGAGGGGAAGATGACAGCGAAGATCACCGAGGATCGCACCTACGCCTACTGGGATCATTGGCTCACGGATAGCTTGGCGAACAGGTTGCTCCTGGTGCGTCTCGGTACCAAGGAGATCACCGACCTCACACCGAAATGGGGTCGCTTGTTCCACTACAGCGGCAGCGTGGACTACGACTTGTCGCCCGATGGAGCGCAGGTGGCACTTGCATTGAACAGCACCCCCCCGCCGTACAGCGACTGCCCGAACAGCGACGTGTACATGATCCCGACCGACGGATCCGGCATGATGCGCAACATCACGGTGGAGAATCCCGGCAATGATAGCGGCCCCACATTCGCGCCGGATGGGAGCTCGCTGCTCTTCACGCGAACGAAAAAGCCGTGCGGAAGCGGTGAGGTCGGGAAATTGTGGCGGCACGATATCACCACAGGGAAGAGCGATCCGCTCACCGAGGCGATCGACCTCAGCATACAAGGCGTGAAGCAGATCGCAGACGCGGGCACGCTCTGGTTCACGGCGGAAGAGAAAGGCCTTGTTCCGATCTTCAAGATGCAAGCGGATGGTCGCGGGCTCACAGCGGTATACAAGGAGGGGACTTCCACCGAACTGCAGGTGAAAGCCGGTCGCATCGTCTTCTTGAACGACAACACGAGCCGACCGAATGAAGTGTTCACGCTTGATGGTACGACCGGTGCGGTGCGGCAACTGACGCATTTCAACCAAGCCTTGGTGGAGCAGCTCGACCTGGGCAACGTGGAGAGCTATTGGTTCGACGGCGCGGCAGGCGACAAGGTCCATGGCTGGTTGATCTTGCCACCGGGATTTGATGCGGCGAAGCGCTATCCGCTGGTGCAGTTGATGCATGGCGGTCCGCATACCATGGTGCGCGACAGTTGGAGCTACCGGTGGAATGCGCACGCCTTCGCCGCAGCGGGTTACGTGGTCACCTGGGTGAACCGTCACGGCTCCACGGGTTTCGGCCAAGGGTTCGCGCAGAGCATTCTGAACGAGTGGGGCGTAAAACCGTTGGATGACATCCTGCGCAGCACCGACCACTTGCTGAAGCGATTCCCGAACATCGACCCGGAACGCATCGCTGCTGCAGGTGCTAGCTATGGCGGTTACATGGCGGCCTGGGCAGAAGGACATACGGATCGTTTCGCCTGCATCGTGAACCATGCTGGTGTCAACGATTTCATCACCCAATACGGTGCGGATCTCACGGCCTACAGTTTCACGCAGGTGCTGGGCGGCACACCGTGGAAGAACCCCGAGGGCATGCGCAAGAACGACCCCGTCACCTATGCGAAGAACTTCAAGACGCCGATGCTGATCCTGCATGGACAACAGGATTACCGAGTGCCTTATGCCAACGGCACGGCGCTCTATGGCATCTTACAGAGCATGGGTGTCCCTTCGCGATTGGTGATCTTCCCGGATGAGAATCACTGGATACTCTCACCGCAGAATTCCATTCACTGGAACTGGGAGGTACAGAGCTGGTTGGCGCGCTACATCGGTGGTACGCCCACCTTGGAGAAACCGGTGTTCGAGGGTTCCGATGAGAAATAGCCCCTTCGGGCACGAACCTCCTTCCGACTTCGGTGTACCGTAGCCCGATGCGCCACCTCCTCACAGCCCTGCTCCTCACCGTCTGTGCCCATGCGGGTGCGCAATTCGACAGGCTCTCCTTCCGCCACAACTACGCCTTCATCGAGGATGGCCCGGGTCTCGTTCCGTTGAAAGGCACCTACCGCGTGGAGTACATCGGACGCGGACAATATTGGACCGTGACCGATCCGCGCTGGCCTGTCCACCACCCCGGTCAGCCGCGCAAGTTGACCCCGTGCATCAAAGTGAATGGTGAGGCGATCATGGTGGTGGAAATGCCTCGGGTTCTGGGCTACCCGGACAACAAGCTGATCGTGATCCGCGGATCCGATACCATGGTCGTGGACCTGAACCTGGATGGGCGCATGGAGACGCGCATGTTGGAGCGCACCGCCAAGCTGGGTGTGCCGCCGCGTCCACCTGTGCTGCTGCCGTTCCGCAAGGGCTGGTTCTCCAACATCGATCTGGTGTTGGAGCCGAACACGATCGCGCTCACGCAACGCTTCGATGCCCTATGGAGTGCCGAAGGCGAGGAGTTGCGTGGACTCTATCACACCAAGCACCACAGCTTCACGCTCGAGACCAACGGTCTGCGAACCGGTCCGCCAGCGACCATCATCGATCGCGACCCCAACTACACGCACCACCTGCTGGAATTTCCGGCAGGTGGTCCGGGCGCGCGATACGAGCTCTACCTGCAGGACAGCACCGGCTTGGCGAGCGAAGCGGTGACCTTGCGCGTGGACATGCCCATTGATGGCGGAACGAGCAAGTGGGTGGACGTGACCGACTTGCCCTACGGCCGCTACGCAACCTACTTGCGGTGGGGCGATCATGAGAGTCTGTTCTACTTGACCTTCGGGTGGTGATGCCAGGCGACCCTTTCTTCATCCTACGCACTCTACGACCAAGGCATTAGGGGCGCCTCTGGTCGTACAGGGGTCGGGGTCCCTATAGTCGTTCGCAGAACGGGGTCATGGTTCCACATCAACGGACTTTTCGCGAGCTTCGTTGACCACCTACGATACCATGCGTCCGATCCACAAGGTCCTTCTACCGGTCACATTTCTTATCGCCACCTCCACCAGCGCGCAACCCTGCGATTGCCCCGCCACCTTCGACTGGATGGTGAGCACCTTCGAGCAGAACGATGCGGGCTTCCAACTCGTCGTGGACCGCAAGGGCAAAGCAGCTTATGACGAGCATACCGGAGTATTCCGGAAGCGGGTCGCCGAGGCGAAAGACCTGATGGTCTGCACCGAGTTGCTGAACGGGTGGCTGCAGTGGTTTCGGCGTGGGCACATCGGGATCGGCCCGACCGAGTTGGCCCAGCAAGCGCAGCAGCAGCAAAGTTCAACCACACCCACGGCGGCGGCGACCTTCCCTGCGGGCCGAACGGTGAAGCTCAAGGAAGCAGACCTGGTGAAGCGCTTGGAGCGCTTGGGCGACGCACGGCACCCGTTGGAGGGCATATGGAGCGGTGGGCCCTATCGCGCAGCCATCGTACGTCAACCGAAGGACAGCACCCGCTTCGATGCGGTGATCCTGGCCTCGAAGAATCCGAACTGGAAGCCCGGTGAGGTGAAGGTGGAACTACAGCGTCAGGCGGACGGCCGGTACACGGGTACCTTCTACATGGGCGACCATTCAACGGAACCGGTGGAAGCCGTGCTCCAAGGCGAGAGTGGCAGCCTACTACAAATGGGTGCGAATTGGACGCGTGAGGTGCCGGCGCCGCGATTCACGCAAGCCGAACGGATGCATCAACGCGCCATGGAGGCCGAAGCGCCATTTCTGGAACGCCTGAACGAACGCACGCTCTACCTGCGGATCCCCTCCTTCGACTTTGCGCAGAAGGTGTTGATCGACAGCGTGCTCTCCGCCAACGATGCGCTGATCCGCAGCACGGAGAACTTCATCATCGACATCCGCAATGGAACCGGAGGTAGCGACGCCAGCTACGCAGGCTTGATCCCGTACCTCTACACCGGTCCCATGCGTTCCGTGGGGGTGAAGCTGTGGGCCACCGAGTTGAACGCGGCCGGCTATGAGGCGTACGCGGACATGTTCGGCCGCGACACGGAAGACGGACGTTGGTGCATGGATGCGGCAGCGCGTATGCGTGCCGCCATCGGCACTTGGTTGGACATGAACGATCAGCCTTGGTCGGTGGACAGCTCCCATACGGTATCGCCCTTCCCCCAGCGTGTGGGCATCCTGTGCAATGGTGGCAACGGCAGCACCGATGAACAATTCCTGCTGGAAGCGCGCACCAGCGCCAAGGTGAAGCTCTTCGGGCATCCGACGATGGGTTCGCTCGACGTCTCCAACATGCGTCAGGTCACTTCGCCCGACGGTTGTTTCCAACTGGGTTATACCATGAGCATGAGCCATCGACTCCCGCGCATGCCGGTGGATGTGATGGG
>DAOORM010000100.1:0-7187 GCA_035389265.1 Flavobacteriales bacterium
GCACCGAGCTCGACTTCACACAAGCCTACATC
The DNA here is from genome assembly GCA_035389265.1 of Flavobacteriales bacterium. Classification (GTDB taxonomy): domain Bacteria; phylum Bacteroidota; class Bacteroidia; order Flavobacteriales_F; family PHOS-HE28; genus PHOS-HE28. The sequence goes on from DAOORM010000100.1 coordinate 33, forward strand.
GCACTGATGAAGGTTCGCTTCACCGACAGCTTGCACATCCAGGTGAACGTGGCCGACGAACACCGGCGCGCACTCATCGCCCCGCTCACCCTGCAACTCCTGCTGGAGAACGCGTTGAAGCACAACGTGGCGAGCATCGCCAAACCACTTCAGGTGGACATCCATGTGGAGAGCGGTCGCACGTTGGTGGTGCGCAACAGCCTTCACCGGAAGCAAGGGATCGTGGAAGGAACGGGCACCGGCCTCAGCAATGTGAAACAGCGCTACGCCTACCTCAGCGAACGGCCCGTGGACGTGATCGAGACGCGCGAGCACTTCCTTGTGGCCCTCCCCTTGATGCAACTCGCCCAACACGAAGCACGGGTCTGATGAGGCTGAAAGCGTTGATCATCGAGGATGAAGCACCGGCCTATCGCAGGTTGCACGGGCTGTTGAGCGCGCACCATCCCCAATTGGAGGTGGTGGATGTGGTGGACACCATCCAAGCCGCTATGACCTGGTTCGGCGAGAACACGGCGCCGGACGTGATCTTCAGCGATATCCAGTTGAGCGACGGACTCAGCTTCGAGATCTACAAGCAGGTGGCGCCCCCCTGCCCCATCATCTTCACCACGGCCTACGACGCGTACATGTTGGAAGCGTTCCGCACCAACGGCATCGATTACCTGCTGAAGCCGATCGAGGAAGAAGAACTGGCGCGCAGTGTGACCAAGTTCATGGGGCTGGTGCGTTCAGCTGCAACGACACCCTTGCCCGACATCACGAGCCTTCTGGCTGCCGTGAGCGGCCGAGGAACCATCTACCGCGATCGTTTCCTGGTGAAGCTCGGCACCAAGTTGCTGCCCATCGCCACCGCCGAGATCGCCTACTTCCTCAGCAACGACGGCACCACCGAGCTGCACACCCGCAACGGCAAACGCCACCTGATCGACCAACCGCTGGACGAGATCGAAGCGCAGCTCGACCCGCGCAGCTTCCACCGACTCAACCGACCATGCATCGCCTGCGTGGAGTGCATCGCCATGGTCCACCAGCACTTCAACGGCAAGCTGAAGGTGGAATTGAGACCGGCCGCCCCGGTGGAGGTGATGGTGAGCCGGGAACGCGCCAAGGGGTTCAAGGATTGGCTGGATGGCGTGCGGTGATCGATAAGATGTGCGGTCGCATCGCGATCTTTGCGCCATCATGAGCGACGGTTATGTGAAGCACACGGTGAACGAGGGGATCGCCACGGTCACCTTCCACCACCCAAAGAGCAACAGCCTGCCCGGGCACATCCTGCGCGGAATGGCCGATGCCATCACCACCTGCGGTAACGACCCTTCGGTACGCGTGATCGTGTTGCGGAGCGAGGGCGACAAGGCCTTCTGTGCCGGCGCCAGCTTCGATGAGCTCGTGGCCATCGAGGACGGTGCGCGCGGACTGGAGTTCTTCAGCGGCTTCGCCCATGTGATCAACGCCATCCGCACCGTCCCGGTGTTCGTGATCGGACGCATCCACAGCCATTGTGTCGGTGGTGGTGTGGGCATCGCCTGCGCGGTGGACATCGCCTATGCCACCAGCAACGCCACCATCCGCTTGAGCGAACTCGCTGTGGGTATCGGTCCCTTCGTGGTGGGCCCGGCCGTGGAACGCAAAGTGGGCACCGGTCACTTCGGTCTGTTGAGCGCGACCCCGGCCACCAAACGCAGCGCCCAGTGGGCCGAGCAGCACGGCATCTACGCGGAAGTGTTCGAGACCACCGAGGCGTTGGATGCCCGCGTGGACGCGCATGCCCGCGAGCTGGCCGCCTACAGCCCCGAGGCTATGGCCGACATCAAGCGTGTACTCTGGAAGGGCACCGAGGATTGGGACCAGCTCCTGATCGAACGGGCGAAGATCAGCGGACGTTTAGTGCTGAGCGACTTCACCCGCAACGCCATCGCGGCCTTCAAGGAGGCGGCAGCGAAGCGCTGATCAGCGCAACCGATCCGCACTGCGCACCAGGTCCTCATCGGCCTTGATGGCGCGCTCGGCGAGGAAGCTGAAGATCAACGTACCGAGTGGCAGGAAGAACGAGACACCGTAATGGCTGATGGCCGTTGCTCCGCCTGATCCTAGATAGGTCTGGATGGAATTATCCGTGATGAAGAGGAAGGCGATCGTGGCCAAGGTGAGCAGGTAGGTGCCGCGCACCAGGCGGACCTGTCGGGGTCGGTTGTTGTAGAAGAAGATGCACGCCACGAGCGCCACGGCCAGCACGGTGAGCACGATGTTGAACGGCACCTTCAGGCCCACATCCGTCACCGGTGTGCCATCGGCGGTGAAGAGGCCCGTGGTCCGGAAGATGAACTGATCCTGCACCCGTTCATAGGTCGCCACCGGCATCAACCAGGTGGCCAGGGCGAAAAGGGCCGCCAGGGCCAGGAATACGGTCTGTTTACGCTGCCACATCGGATATCGGGGCCTGCCAGCGACAGGCGGCGCGAAACTAACCGTCAGCCGCACTTGCCAGTTGACTGGATCGGCTTAACATTGCACCGCATTCCCCGGGAGCGGGGCCTGGCCACGATGGCCGCTGGCTCGTTCCTATCCCTTTCGATCCTACTTACTGTCCTGATCATTGAAGCCCCTCCGGGCTTTCCCAAGGACCAAACCGGTCCAACCCTCCCCCATCATATCCGACCGTCGCATGTACGACCAGACCGCCCTTAGCGGCATGAAGCTCTCCGAACTGAAGGAGATCGCCCGCGAGCTCAACTTGAAGAAGGCCGACACGCTGAAGAAGCAGGACCTCATCAACAAGATCCTCGAAACGCAGGCCGCCAAGGCGGATAAACCCAAACAGATCGGCCCCTCCTTCGTGGGCGACGACAAGGACATCGCTGCCATGGCCACGGCTGACGAGATCCTGCCTGTGGAGGATCCCGAACCACCTGCACCGGTGGACGATGAGGACGATGACGGCGACGATGACGAGGAGGACGGCGATGAGGAGGATGATGACGAGGAGGAGGATGACGAGGAGACCGCAGCCGAACAAGCTCCGGTGAAACCTGCGGAAGCGCCCGCCGCGCCCGTTGCAGGTCAGCGCGACCGGAATCAGGACAGACCCCGTCGCGAGCGTTTGCCCGGTGACGCCCCACGTGACCAGAACCGCGACAGGCTTCCGCGAGAGCAAGGACAGCGCGATGGCCGCGACCCGCGCAACGATCAAGACCGCCGCGATCGCGATCGTCAGCAGAACGACCGTCGTGATCAACCACGTGCTGACCGCCCACAAGGCCAGGAGCAGCGTGTGGACCGCGACCAGATGCGCCAGGACCGCGAACAACCCCGCGGCGATCAGCGCAACGAACAACCGCGTCAGGATCGGGACCAACAACGCCCGGACCGCGAACCGCGGAACGATCAACAGCGCAACGACCGCGACCAGAACCGCGGTGACCGTGACCAGCGCAACGATCAGCGGCAGCAGCAGCCCCAGCGTGAGCAGTACAACTTTGAGGCCTTCGTGGAAACGGAGGGTGTATTGGAGGTGATGCCCGAGGGCTACGGTTTCCTACGCAGCAGTGACTACAACTACCTGGCCTCACCGGATGATGTGTACGTGACACAGCAGCAGATCAAGCAGTACGGTTTGAAGCTCGGCGATACCGTACACGGCTATGTGCGTCCGCCACGCGAAGGGGACAAGTACTTCCCGCTCTTCAAGGTGGAGTCGATCAATGGCCGTGACCCGGAGTGGGTGCGCGATCGTGTTCCCTTCAAGTTCCTCACGCCCCTGTTCCCGGACGAGAAGTTCAACCTCGCGGGCAAGGACACGAACATCAGCATGCGCGTGCTGGACCTCTTCGCCCCCATCGGCAAAGGACAGCGCGGCTTGATCGTGGCGCAGCCCAAGACGGGTAAGACGGTCTTGCTGAAGGATGTGGCCAACGCCATCGCTGCCAACCATCCGGAGGTCTACCTCATCGTACTCCTCATCGATGAACGCCCCGAGGAGGTGACCGACATGGCCCGCAGCGTGAACGCAGAAGTGATCGCCAGCACCTTCGACGAACCCGCATCGCGCCACGTGGCTGTTGCTGGCATCGTGCTCGAAAAGGCCAAAGCCCTGACGGAGTGCGGCCACGACGTGGTGATCCTGCTCGATTCCATCACCCGCCTCGCGCGTGCCTACAACACCGTGCAACCCGCCAGCGGCAAGATCCTGAGCGGTGGTGTGGACGCCAACGCCTTGCAGAAACCGAAGCGCTTCTTCGGCGCCGCCCGGAAGATCGAGAACGGCGGATCGCTCACCATCCTGGCAACCGCCTTGGTCGAGACCGGCAGCAAGATGGACGAAGTGATCTTCGAGGAGTTCAAAGGCACCGGCAACATGGAACTGCAGCTCGATCGCAAGATCAGCAACCGACGCATCTTCCCCGCCATCGACATCATGAGCAGCGGCACCCGTCGCGACGACCTCCTGCACCACAAGGATGTCCTCCAGCGCACGTGGATCCTCCGCAAACACCTAGCCGATATGAACAGCGTGGAAGCCATGGAATTCGTGAAGAAGCACATGGAGGGAACGAAGAGCAATGAGGAGTTCCTGGTTTCGATGAATGGGTAGTTCGCAGTTGGCAGTTGGCAGTCGGCAGTTGGCAGTTGGCAGTCGGCAGTCGGCAGTTGGCAGTTGCATTGCGTCCTAGTCGCGTGCATGGGTTCTTGAGTTCTTGATAGATTAGGAGCTCATCAAACCCCACAGACCATGGCAGGCTTCAAGGATCTGATCGCCTACAAGAAAGCTTTCGAAATGTCGCGGATGGTATTCGTCCTGTCCAAGCGATTCCCGAAGGAAGAGACCTACTCACTCACCGACCAGATCCGGCGTTCTTCGCGCTCTGTTACAGCCCAGATGGCAGAGGGCTACCGGAAACGCCGCTACCCGCTTTCGTTCATCGCAAAAATGGTCGACTCTGACGGCGAGAATGCCGAAACTCAAGTGTGGCTGGACCATGCGGTGGCTTGTGAGTATGTGACCGGAAAGGACATCGTACCGATCGTTGCTCTTTCGGAAGAAGTCGGTCGACTCTTGGCGGATATGATCGAAGACCCCGGTAAGTACGGAGCGATCGACCGTACGAAACCACGTTCGTTCGGGATGGATCGAAGTGGAACCAACCGATCCTGAACTGCCGACTGAGAACTGCGAACTGCCGACTGCCTTCACTCCTCTACCTGGAAAAGCACCCAATGAAACTCTCCCTCATCGGCGTCTTCGCGGTCATGGCATTACGCGTGGGACTCTTCTACGCCGGTCGTCCGCCTGAAGGAACGCAGTTCATGCTCGTCCACTTCCTGGCGATCGTCACCATCGTGTTCTTCACCGGGCAGGGTTTCCTCCATAGGGATGCAGGCACCTCCTTTCCCGACCTGATGCGCGAAGGGTTCAAGAGCGCCGCCATCTACGCGGTGCTCTACGGTCTGTTCCTGCTGGCCTATTACCACTGGGTGGAACCGCTGCACTTCCATCAACGCGTGGAGGACATGGTGGACCGGGGCATCGCCGATGGACAACCCGAGGAGATCATCCGGCCGCGACTGGAGAAGTTCTTCACGCCCTTCAACTATGCCAGCATGACCTTCTTCGCGCTGCTGCTCGTAGGCGGCTTCAATGCATTGGCCGTGGGACTGCTGCACCACAAGGTGCTCCGCAAGTACCGGTGATGCGGATCGCAGGCCAGACCGGAAGAAGCGAGCTCAAGCGATGAACGCTTCGCTCAAGGCCTGAAGATCAAGCCCACCGAAGTTGCCGCTGCTCATCATCAGCAGCACCGCCTTTTCTTGGCGCCCTTCGCGTACCGCACCGATCACTGCAATGGGATCGTTCATCACCTGCACATCGGGGCGTGCGAAGGCGCGCTGGATACGCTCCGGCGGTATCGGCGGCAGCCGCTTCAACTGCACGGCATGGGGGTCGTAGAACACGATGGCTCGATCCGCGTCATCCATGCAGCCCGCGTACTGATCCAGGAAGTTCTCGCTGAGGCTGCTGTAGGTGTGCAACTCCATGCAAGCCACGAGTTGGCGCCCCGGGAACTGTTCACGCACCGCCTGCACGGTGGCTTTCAACTTGCTTGGTGAGTGCGCGAAATCCTTGAAGACCATGCGCTGTGCATTGCCTCCGATCCGCTCCAAGCGTTTGGCCGCTCCGTGGAAGCTCGCGATCGCGGCATTGAACTCCGCATCACCGATGCCCAGCAGGTGGCAGACATGGCGCGCGCCTTCCATGTTCTGCAGGTTGTGCTGCCCGAAGACCTGCAAGGGCACATCGCCCAAGTGCGTCTCCAGCACGGTGGTGCCGTTCTCGATGTGGTGCTTGGGTACCCCGTAACCGATGCGTTGTGCCCTCACCTCCGGCGCTTCGGATATGCGGCGCACCTCGGCATCTTCGCGGCAGTAGACCAGCTTGCCACCCGGCTCGATCACATCGATGAACAGGCGGAACTGGTCCACATAGCTCTCGAAGGTCTTGAACACGTTGATGTGGTCCCAAGCGATGCCGCTGATCAATGCGATGTCCGGCCGGTAGAGGTGGAACTTGGGCACGGGCTGTAAGGCTGAAGCGAGGTACTCATCACCTTCGATGATGGCCACCGTGCTGCGCTCGCTAAGCTTCACCATGCAATCGAAGCCCTCCAGCTGGGCGCCCACGAGGTAGTCGAACTCCACGCCCGCATGCCGCAACACGTGCACGATCATGCTGGTGATGGTGGTCTTGCCGTGACTGCCGCCGATGACCACGCGGGTTTTGCCCTTGGTGCGTTCGTAGAAGTACGACGGGTAGCTGTACACCGGTATACCCAGTTCCTGCGCGCGTTTCAGCTCGGGGTTGTCCAGTCGCGCGTGCATGCCGAGGATCACGGCCGAAAGTCCGGCATGGATGCGCAGTGGATCCCAGCCCAAGCGATCGGGCATCAGCCCCAGGCGATCCAAGCGGCTGCGGCTGGGCTCGAAGATCTCGTCGTCACTACCCGTCACCTCCAGACCCTGCTGGTGCAGAGCGATGGCCAGGTTGTGCATGGCGCTTCCGCCGATGGCGATGAAATGGACCTGAGAGGACATGCGCACGTTCGCCGCTGCTCCCACACAGGCAGAGGCGAACGTGCGCATGTCCTCTCAGGTCCA
>DAOORM010000101.1:0-7184 GCA_035389265.1 Flavobacteriales bacterium
AGATCTCGCGGTAGATGTCCTCGATGCGGGCGATGGCGTCATCGGCATAACCCCGGCGACGCAAGCCCACCACGTTCACGCCCACGTAGCTCAAGGGTTCACGCGCGGCCTTCACGAAGGGCGGCACGTTTTTGCGCACCAAGGAAGCCCCAGCGATGAAGCTATGCGCACCGATATGGATGAACTGCTGCACCGCCACGTTGCCTTCGAGGATGGCCCAGTCGTCGATGGTGACGTGGCCCGCCAGGTTGACGCTGTTGGCGATGACGATGTTATTGCCCAGGATGCAGTCGTGGGCCAGGTGCACGTACGCCATCAACAGGCAGTTGCTGCCCACGGCCGTCTTCTCCCGATCCGCCGTGCCGCGGTTGATGGTGACGCATTCGCGGATGGTGGTGCCGTCGCCCACTTCGGCGGTGGTCCGCTCACCGGCGAATTTCAGGTCTTGCGGGATCGCACTGATCACCGCTCCCGGGAAGATGCGGCAGCGGCTGCCCACGCGTGCACCGTCCATCAGTACCGCGTTGGGGCCGATCCAAGTGCCATCACCCACCACCACATCACCATAGATGCTGGCAAAGGGTTCAACGGTCACGTCCTTCCCCAGTTTGGCATCGGGGTGTACGTAGGCGAGTTTGGAGATGCTCATCCGTTGATCGCCGAGGCTTTCGGCGCAGGGGTTTGGGCTTCGGTCTTCTCGGCCACCACTTTGTCGCGTGCGATCTGCGCCAACATCTCGGCTTCCACCGCGGGGACGCCGTTCACATAACCCACGCCGCGCATGTGTACGATGCCACGGCGTATCGGAGTGATGAGCTCCAGCCGGAACACGAGCGTGTCGCCCGGGATCACCTTGCGGCGGTAGCGGATGCCGTCGGTCTTGAGGAAGTAGGTGGTGTAGTTCTCCGGATCGGGCACCTTGCTCAACGCGAAGATGCCGCCCACTTGCGCCATGGCTTCCACCTGCAGCACGCCCGGCATCACCGGGTTCCCCGGGAAGTGGCCGGTGAAGTGCGGCTCGTTCATCGTCACGTTCTTCACGCCGATGATGCTGTTATCATCCATGCTCATGATCTTGTCCACGAGCAGGAACGGATAGCGGTGCGGTAACATCTTCTCGATGTCCTGGATGTCGAACAAGGGTGGCTTGGTAAGGTCCACATACGCCACCGGGTTCTTCTCTTCTTCGCGGATACGCTCCTTGATGCGCTTGGCGAAGCTGGTGTTGCCGAAGTGGCCCGGACGCGCCGCGAGGATGTGCCCTTTGATCGGCCTGCCCACCAAGGCGAGGTCGCCCACGATGTCCAGCAGCTTGTGGCGTGCGGGCTCGTTGAAGAACTTCAGGTCCGTGGTGTTGAGCACGCCGTTGCGGCGGATCTCCACCTCTTGGTACTCCCGACCCAAGGCCTTGGCCAGGTCCTTCAACTGTTCCTTGGTGGTGCCTTCGCGGTCTTCGAGCACGATGGCGTTGTTGAGGTCGCCGCCCTTTATCAAGCCGGCTTTGGCCAGCTGCTCCAGTTCGCGCAGGAACACAAAGGTGCGGCAGGGTGCGATCTCGGCCTTGAACTCCTCGGCGCGGTACATGCTCGCATGCTGGGTGCCGAGTACGGGGCTATTGTAATCCACCATCACCGTCAGGCGGAACTCACCACCCGGCGTGGGCACACCGAGCATTTCGGTGCCGCGCTCCTGGGTCTCGAACCAGATGGGCTCCTTCAGCACGAACCAGTTCCGCTTCGCATCCTGCTGTTCCAAGCCCACGCTTTCGATGGCGTGTACGAAGGGCAGGGCGCTGCCGTCCATGATGGGCATCTCCGGGCCGCTCACCTGTATGAGGCAGTTGTCGACCTCCAAGGCGTACAAGGCGCTCAGCACATGCTCGGTGGTGTTCACCGTGACGTTGCCTTTGCCCAAGGTGGTGCCGCGCTCGGTGCTCACCACCAGGTCGGCGTCGGCATCGATGATGGGTTCGCCTTCCAGATCGGTGCGCTGGAATTTGTAGCCATGGCCGACGGGGGCGGGCCGCAGGGTGAGGGTGACCGGTACGCCGGTGTGCAGGCCCACGCCTTTGAGGGTGGCGCTGCCTTTGAGGGTGTGCTGGAAGTCGCTCATGCCAGATGTTCCGAGGGGAGCTTGAGTGGTACCCCGGGAACGTGCACGGCGAAGGTAGAACTCCGGGGTGTACCGACTACTTGCGCGTGGCGTTGTTCAGGTGGGCGCGCAGTTCGGCCAGTTCCTTTTCCAATCCGTCGATGCGCCGTTTGAGGTCGGGTAGATTGCGGTACACCACGAAGCTGCGGTCGTGCAGGCTCTTCTTGAAGGCGGGTGATCCCTGCACCGTTTCCCCGTCGCCGATGTTGCTGCCGATGCCGCTCTGCGCCGCGATGCGCACACGGTCGCCGATGACGAGGTGTCCTGCTATGCCCACCTGCCCGCCGATCTGGTTGTGGTCGCCGATGCGGGTGCTGCCCGCGATGCCGGCCTGCGATACCACCACATTGTGCCGGCCGATCTCCGCGTTGTGCCCCACTTGCACCAGGTTATCCAACTTGGTGCCCGTGCGGATGATGGTGTGCCCGATGGTGGCGCGGTCCACCGTGGTGTTGGCGCCGATCTCCACCTGGTCTTCCAGGATCACGTTGCCCACTTGCGGCATCTTCTCGTACACGCCATCAGCACGCGGCACGAAGCCGAAACCGTCGGCCCCGATCACCGCGCCGCTGTGGATCACGCATTGCGCGCCCATCTGGGTCTGGTGGTAGATCTTCACCCCGGCGTGGATGCGTGTGCCAGCGCCGATGCGGCAGCGGTCGCCGATGTAGCTGTTGGGGAAGACCTTCACGCCATCGCCCAGTTCCACGTCGTCGCCCACGTAGCAGAAGGCGCCGATGTACACGTTCTTGCCGAGCTTGGCCCGCGGGCTCACGAAGCTGGGCTGTTCGATGCCTTTCTTCTCGTACTGCAGCTCGGCATTGCGCTCCAGCAGTTGCGTGAAGGCCATGCGCGCATCCTTCACCCGGATGAGCGTGAGCGTCTTCGGTATGGCACGCCCCGCCTGGAAATCCTCGTTCACGATGGCGATGGTGGCCTTCGTGGTGTAGATGTATTCCGTGTAACGCGGGTTGGCGAGGAAGGTGAGGGTGCCGCTGCGGGCCTCTTCGATCTTGGCCAGGTCGCTCACCAGCACCTGCGGGTCGCCGTCCACCACACCTTCAAGCAGGTCGGCGATCTGTTCGGCGGTGAATTGCATGGTGGGAGAGGACTGGCCGGTGCAGCGTGATCAGCGCGTGATGGGGACGCTCACGCCGGTCTGGTCCCACTGCAGGTTCAGCGCGGGTGGTGCGCCGCTCACGTCGATGGTGAACTGCTCCACCACGGCGGGCAGGTTCTGCACAGGCACTTCCACCGTGGCCACATCGGCCGTGGCATCGCGTTGCGCCTCGCCGCCGTAGGTCACGCCCCAGGAGTAATTCTTGCTGTTGAAGATCACCGTCCATGAGTTGGCTTGGGGGATGGTCCACAAGGTGTACTTGCCCGCCGGCAAGGGCAGCCCGCCCACGCGGATATCCTTATCCACTTCGAAGGTGGTGGCTTCGTTCGCACCAGTGCGCCACACTTTGCCGAAGGGCACGAGTTCACCGAATATCACCCGGCCTTTCTTGCTGGGCCGGCTGTAGTCCACGGCGATGGTGGCGTCGCCCACGGTGAAGGTGTTCACCACCTCCGGGCTGGCTTTCTTGGTCTGCGACTTCATGTAGCCGAAACCGAAGTAACCGATCACGGCGAGCAGGGCGCCTCCGATGAGAAGGCCTTTGAGGATCTTGGGCATGGGTCGTTCGTGTGGTGGCAAATGTAGGCGGGGGGATCCGCCCGGGGATCGTCGGGTGCCTACCTTGTTGTTGCGGTGGTGGCCAACGGTACATCCCTTGCTCGGGCTAGCTCCACGAACTTCAACCCAGACCTCCCATGAACAACCCACTTCGCGGCCTTTTGGCCGGTGCTGCAGCCTACAAATGGGGCGGTGGCTGTTTCGGCACTGTCATCGTATTCCTGATCGTGTACTGGCTCTTGGGGAGTTGCTGACCGGGGGTGTGGCGTGCGCGCCTCACACCGCCAACCACCGCGGCCAAGCCAGGTACCACTTGGTCACCGGGCGCGCTAAGGCGTGGATGCCGAGGTTGTCGCTGGTGTGGAGTGACGTCCATTGAATCATCAGCTGGTGCTATGACAACTAACGAGACTAGCTGTGGGGGAACGGCTATCTGAGCTGTGAAATAAGCAGTAGGGCAACAATGGATATGACGTACCACATCAGTGCTCTTCCTCCATATTTGAACTCGTTGGCTAGATACGTTCTTATCTCCAGACCATGCCATCTTCGATACAACGCGATGCTCAGTAGCACGCTTGCTGCTGGGAGAACTATCCAGATCAGGTAGTAGAAAGTTAGGTATCCAACCGCAATGATGTCTGGCCAGAAGTACATCAGCGGAAGCGATAGGAGAAAGATCGTATTCGCCAATGACGCTCCTCGGAACGCTAGGATGATCAGGTTGCGCACTTGCTCGTATGCGTGCGCAACTTCTTTGGTGTTGAGGATGGGCATTTGAGCGCCTAAGTTCTACGCCAACCACCGCGGCCACGCCAAGTACCACTTGGTCACCGGGCGCGCCAAGGCTTGGATGCCGAGGTTGTCGCTGGCTTCGGCGATGTCGCGCGTGCTGCCATCCTTGTACAACAGTTCGATGCGGTCTTTCGCCGGGTCGTAAGCGTTGTTCACGATGTTGCCGGTGATCACGAAGTGGGCGGCATCGGCCAACGGGATGCCCAGCTGTGCGGCCACCTTCTCGCGCAACTCGGCGATGCGTGTGTCATCCCACGGGATGTTCTGCAATTTGATGCGCAGGTTGCGGCGGTGTACGAGGTCCGTGGCCAGCTGCGCCAGCACCTTGTCCGGATGGTCGCACCAGACCTTCACCGCACCCATCACGTCGTGGTCGTCGAGCTTCAGGAAATCGCCCAGGATGGCCGGATCGCGGAATGAGGCGCGGTCGTGCCTTGCGGTAAGGAATTGCAACAGCGCGGGCGAAGCGAAGACGCCGGTGCCTTGCAGCGCCAGCATTTTCGCACGGCGAAGTGTTTCCACCAACATCATCTCGCAGGCCACCACCGTCTTGTGCAGGTACACCTGCCAGTACATCAGGCGCCGCGCCACGAGGAATTTCTCGATGCTGTAGATGGCCTTCTCCTCCACCACCAATTTGCTGTGCAGGCCGGAACCATCGGGGTCGTCCACCACCTGCAACATCTTGATGATGCGCTCGCCGCCGATCACCCCTTCGCTCACGCCGGTGTAGAAACTGTCGCGGTTGAGGTAGTCGATGCGGTCCACATCCAGTTGGCCGCTCACCAGCTGGTGCAGGTAGCGTTTGGGGTATTGGTCGCGGAAGATGCGGATGCCAAGGTCCAGTGCCCCGCCGAAATCGATGTTCAACGCATCCATCACCAAGGCGCTCACGTCCTCGTGGCTGATGCCTTCCACCAGGCTATGTTCCAAGGCATGGCTGAAGGGCCCGTGCCCCACATCGTGCAGGAGGATCGCGATGCGCGCACCGAGGGCCTCTTCTTCGGTGATCGCGTGCCCTTTGCCGCGCAAGGTGGCAATGGCTTCGCCCATCAGGTGCATGGCGCCCAGCGCGTGGTGGAAACGCGTGTGCAGGGCGCCCGGATACACGAGGTGCCCCAGGCCCAGCTGCTTGATGTAGCGCAACCGCTGGAACCATGGATGGTCCATCAACCGCTGCACCACCGGATGCGGCACACTGATGAAACCGTAGATGGGGTCGTTCAGGATCTTCATGCGATCGCGTCACTATAGCTACCTACTTCACACCTCACCCTTCACCCTTCCCACTTCACACCTCCTACCCAGTACCTTCACGCCCCGAAAGTACAGGGCAATACCACACCGCACCCGGCGTTGACCCTGTATGGCATTCACTCGAACCGAACCGCTTGCGCCCACCGGCGTCAACATAGCTTCCATGACCGCGAACATCCTCTGGGCCGACGACGAGATCGATCTGCTGCGCCCGCACGTGCTCTTCCTGCAACAGAAGGGCTATTCCGTGGATACGGTGAACAACGGCCTCGATGCCGTGGAGAAGGCCAAGGCCAAGGAGTACGACATCATCTTCCTGGATGAGAACATGCCCGGCCTCAGCGGGCTCGAAACGCTCTCGCGCATCAAATTGGACCGCCCTGCCGTACCCATCGTGATGATCACGAAGAGCGAAGAGGAGAGCATCATGGAGGGCGCCATCGGCGGCAAGATCAGCGACTACCTGATCAAGCCGGTGAACCCGAACCAGATCCTGCTCTCGCTGAAGAAGAACCTCGAAGGCAAACGCCTGGTGAGCGAGAAGACCACCAGCGACTACCAGCAGCAGTTCCGTCAACTGGGCATGCGCCTGGGCGACCGCCACACCTCCGAGACCTGGAAGGAGCTCTACGCCGAACTCGTGCGCTGGGAGCTGGAGCTGGGCCAGAGCAGCGACCAGGGCATGTCGGAGATCCTGCGCTCGCAGTGGAACGAGGCCAACGAGCTCTTCAGCCGCTTCGTGGCGGACAACTACATCGACTGGGTGAACGGCAAGGGCAACGACCTGCCGCTGCAATCGCACCAGCTCTTCAAGGCCAAGGTGGCCCCGCTGATCAAAGCCGACGGCCCGCCCGTGTTCATGGTGCTCATCGACAACCTGCGCTTGGACCAATGGCGCATCCTGGAGCCGCTGATCAGCCAGTTCTATCGCGTGGAGGAGGAGGGGCTCTTCTACAGCATCCTGCCCACAGCCACGCAATACGCGCGCAACGCCCTTTTCGCCGGCATGATGCCCAGCGAGATCGAGAAGCGCTTCCCCGGCAAGTGGATCAGCGAGGACGAGGAGGGCAGCAAGAACGCCAACGAGGACGAGTTCATCGCCGGGCAGCTGAAGCGCCTGGGCAAGGACGTGAAGTTCAGCTACCACAAGATCCTCAACCTGAACGCTGGCAAGAAACTCGCCGACAGCTTGGACAACCTCATGGGCAATCCGCTCAACGTGATCGTTTACAACTTCGTGGACATGCTGAGCCATGCCCGTACGGAGATGGAGGTGATCCGCGAGCTGGCCGATGACGATGCC
>DAOORM010000102.1:0-7171 GCA_035389265.1 Flavobacteriales bacterium
CACCGGCGAGAACCAGATCGGCGGCATCATCCCGGATGAGCCGCTCTTCGCCGAGCACGAGATCCACTTCTGGGGCATGCCGGTGGCGTTGATCATCGCTACAAGTGAGGATGCGGCAGTGCAAGCACGCAAGCTGATCACCGTCCAACTAGAGGAATTGCCGGTCATCACCGATCCACGAAAGGCTCGCGCAAAGGGTGAATTGATCATCCCTCCACGCAGTTTCAAGTTGGGCGATACCGCGAACGCCTGGGCCCACTGCGCGCATGTCTTCGAAGGCCGTGCGGACAACAATGGCCAGGAGCATTTGTACATCGAAACGCAGGGCGCCTACGCCTACCCCACCGAGCACGACAGCATCCGCATTGCGTCGAGCACGCAAGGGCCGACGGCCGTGCAGCGCACCATCGCCCGTGTGCTGGGCATTCCCATGCACCGCGTGGAAGTAGACGTGACACGTCTCGGCGGCGGTTTCGGTGGCAAGGAAGACCAAGCTTCCGCTTGGGCAGCACTGGTCGCACTCGCGGCATTCGTATTGAAGAAACCCGTGAAGCTGGCGATGCACCGCATGGACGACATGCGCATGACCGGCAAGCGGCATCCGTACAGCAGCGATTACAAGATCGGCTTCGACAAGGATCTGAAGATCGTGGCGTACGAGGCCACCTTCCACCAGAACGCCGGCGCTGCTGCTGACCTTTCACCGGCGGTGATGGAGCGCACGCTCTTCCACGCGACGAACAGCTACGCCATCCCGAACGTACACGTGACGGCCTACTGTTGCCGCACGAACCTGCCGCCGAACACGGCCTTCCGGGGTTTTGGTGGTCCACAAGGAATGTTCGTGATCGAGAGCGCCATCGCACATGCGGCGGACAAGCTCGGTGTGAGTGCGCGCGAGATCCAACATCGCAACCTGATGGTGGAAGGCAGTGAGTTCAGCTACGGTCAGATCGCCGATCACGTGAATGCCGGGCCAGCCTGGAGGCTGGCGGACCACCAGTTTGACTTCGCCAGCCTGCAAGCCGCCGTCGATTCTTACAACACGCAGAGTAACACGCACAAGCAAGGCATGGCCATCATGCCCATCTGCTTCGGTATCTCCTTCACCAATACGCCGATGAACCACGCGCGGGCCTTGGTACATGTCTACCAGGACGGCAGCGTGGGCGTAAGCACCGGAGGCGTGGAGATGGGCCAGGGCCTCAACACGAAAATGGTGCAGGTGGCCGCAGCGGTGTTCTCCATTGATCCGTCGCGGGTGAAGATCGAGAGCACCAACACCACGCGTGTGGCGAATACCAGCCCGAGCGCGGCCAGCGCCACGGCAGACCTGAACGGCAAGGCGCTGGAGAACGGCTGCAACGCGATCCTCGCGCGGCTGAAGGAAAAGGCCTCGCGCATGCTCAGCAGCACACCCGAGGCCATCACCATCGCGAACGAGCGCGTGCTGAACAACGGCCAGCCTACCGAGCTAGACTGGAAGAAGCTGATCCACGCCGCGCACTGGGACCGCGTGAACCTGAGCGAGAGCGGCCACTACGCCACGCCGGGGATCCACTTCGACAAGACGAAGGAGAAGGGCCATCCCTTCGCGTACCACGTTTACGGCACCGCGGCGGTGATCGTCACGGTGGACTGCATCCGCGGCACCTACGAGATCGACGCGGTGAAGCTGGTACACGACTTCGGCAAGCGCATGAACGATGCGGTGGACATCGGCCAGATCGAAGGCGGGCTGGTACAGGGCCTCGGCTGGATGACGATGGAGGAGATCGTGTACAACGACAAAGGCAAGCTCCTGAGCAACGCGTTGAGCACCTACAAGGTGCCCGACATCCATAGCGTGCCGAAGGAGATCACGATCGAAGCGCTACCGACCGACGGCCATCCGCTGGCCATCCGCCGCAGCAAGGCGGTGGGCGAGCCGCCGTTGATGTACGGCATCGGGGTGTACTTCGCGATCCAGAACGCGATCAAGGCCTTCCGGCCGGATGCGCGCATGGTGTTCGATGCGCCGTACACGCCGGATAAGGTGTTGATGAGTTTGTATGGCTAGTTAGACTGCCGGAACCCAAGATCTTGCATGAAAATCCCAGAGCGATTCAAGGAATACCGCTGTCGCGAGTACTTCTATTCCGACAGATTCAATCGAGGGTTTTACGATGAAAAAGCGCAGAACTGGACCTTCCTCACTGCGGCCACCGTGGTAGAGCGCCCAGAGTTAGGATTCCTTGTGGTGGGTGGGCCTGGCTGCGACGGCCTTGAGTGGGGATACCGGAAGGGCCACATGGGCTTGTGGGTGTACTATCCGATAGAGCAGGAGTTCAGATTGCTGACATCCACACTTGTGGAGCTTTTCGATGGCTGGCATTCCGGACGCATCACTGTATGAGACCAATGCATCGCCAAGCGACTGGAGTAATCGCGTGAGGGATAGGAGCAAGTAGCCCGCAGCGAAGCGAGGACTACTGCGGATAGCCCGACGGCGAGTCTTCGAGCCGGCACGCCCAAATGCATAGAACGCAGATAACGCAGATCGAGCGGATCAACGCAGATAATGCCAGCTCAGTAGCTCCTCAGATCCGCGCTCATCATAACATCTGCGTCATCAGCGTGCCATCCTCCGCCCTTCGAGTATCTTCAAGAAAGAGCGCGTGCGGATCTCCGCCAACGACAGACCCGTGGCCAGCGCTTCCTGCTCGCTGATGGCGCCGCAGTTGAGGCCGCGCAGGAAGTAGTTGAGCAGGCCCTGACCGGTCGCGGCATCGTCGAAGACATCGCTTGTGAGCGTGGCGCGGGCGGAGCGTTCCACGAAGGCTTTGAGGCGCGCGGCGGCATCGTCGTAGCTCTCCAGGAAGAAGCTGTAGACGGCGGCGTAGCGCATGGGGAATTGCGCGGGGTTGAGGTCCCAGCCCTGGTAGAGGCCTTTCCAGAGCGAGTGGCGTGTGTGGTCGTACGCCTTCTTCCAGTTGCGGTGTACCACGGCCTTGTTCTCCGCGCGCTGCTTCGGCGTCAGTTTCGCTCCCCGGTGCGGACCGATGGGCATCACGTTGGTGGCGCCGTCGCTGAGCCAGATGCCGGTGGCGCCGAGCGAGACCTTCATCATCATGTGCGCGAAATCGCACACGGCGTGGCCCATGTCCTGGTACTTCGCGGTGATGTTGTTGGCGGCCGTGTAGTCGTAGGTGCCGAAGGCCGTGGCGATCATGCGGCCTTTGCTGGCGAGCACGTAGCGGCGCAGCGGGTTGCTGCCGTCAGCGCCGAACACGCTCTGCGTGGTCTCCACCATCATCTCCATCTTCAGCGCGTTCTTCGGGATCTTGGTGTTGGCTTCGATCGCTTCGAAGAGTTGCACCAGCGCGGTGATCTGCTCGGGGATCGTCACCTTCGGCAGCATCACCACGAAGTTGTCGGGCAGCCTGCCTTTGGTCTTGCTGGCGAGCGTGGTGAGGAAGATGTCCAGCGTGCGCGCGCCGCGTTCCTTCAGGTCTTCGGTGAAGGGTTTGATGCGGATGCCGATGAAGGGCGGCAGCGACTTCGCTTTCATACCCTTGGCCACTTCCAGCGCGGCTTGCACGGCGGTGGCGTCCTCCTCTTCCCAGCTACGGTTACCGAAACCGTCCTCGAAGTCGATGCGGAAATCCTCCAGCGCTTCGGTGCGCAGCTTGTGGATCACCTTGTTGTACGTGGCGTAGGCGAGCCAGCCCGTTTCATCCTTGCGCTTGGCCGGCGTCAGCTTGTCGAGGCGCTTCACGAGCTTGGCGATGTCGGCCGGTTTCTTCGGCAACTTCTCGTGGCCGGGCAGTTCCAGCGCGCGGGCGAACTCGGTGAAATCAGTGGCGTTCTCGAGCAGCGTCTTCAGCGCGGCGTTGGCCATCTTCTGCGCGGTATCGGCCCTGAAGAGGTCGGCACCGCCGTACACGGTATGCACAGGCTGGCGGTCGGGCCGGTCGCCGGGGTAGATGGCCTGGAAGGCCTTGTTGGCCTTGCCGAGCGCGTCGAGGATGCGTGACTTGTCCTTGGTGGGAACGCTGAAGTTCATGAATGCGAAGATGCGAGAAGAAATGCGGATTCTTTGGGCGTGCCCCCTCGCAAAAGCCTCGGGGTCGCGCTCTTCGTTCCAAGTCCTCGCCGAAGACGGCTCCGGGCTTTCCACTGCGATCGCTCACGCGGGCACCCGTCTTCGTATACAACCCTACTATCTTTGTAAGAAGCTCAGCACCCATGGCCAGTAAACGCGAACTCACAGCGATCATCCAAAAGGAAGGGAATGGTTACGTTTCGCTTTGCCCCGAGTTGGATGTCGCGAGCCAAGGGAATACGATCGAAGAGGCACGTGCGAACTTGATCGAGGCGCTTGAACTGTTCTTCGAGACCGCTTCCCCAGCGGAGGTCGGGGAGCGGATGCACGAGGAGGTGCTTGTGACACGCGTTCAGGTAGCCGCTTGATGCGCACGCTTTCGGGCAGCGAGGTCTGCGCGATCCTTCGGAAGCATGGTTTCGAACAAGTCCGCCAGCGCGGAAGTCACGTCATCATGCAAAGGAAATTGGAGAACACGACGATCACAGTTCCTGTACCCGACCACAAAGAACTCCGCATCGGCACGTTGATGTCGATCATCCGCCAGAGCCAGTTGGACAAGTCCGCGTTCGAGTAGGCTTCAGCTCCCTCGATACGTCGAGAACCCCCACGGGCTCAATAGCAGCGGCACATGGTAGTGCCCATCGTTGCCCAGCTCGAACACCACTTCGATGTACGGGTAGAAACTCTTCGTCTTGTGCTCGCTGAAGTAGGCCGAGACATCGAAGCGCAGGCGGTAGATGCCCTCGGTCAGTACCACATCCTTCGACACGAAGTCCGGGATGCGGCCATCGGCGTTGGTGCTGCCCATGGCGAGGTCATCCCACGAATCGGTGCCAACGGAGCGCTGCAGGGTAACACGGATGCCACGCGCAGGCATGCCACGGGCGGTGTCGAGGACGTGGGTGGAGATGGTGGTCATTCGCTCAGTTCTTTTACCGCCACGGCGCAACGGACGCAACGGTTTTCGCCACGAAATACAAAGGAACGTTGCGCATTCTTGGCGCACGTTGCGTCGTTGCGGTGGAATTCATACGAGCAGCTTCTTCAATCGGATCCGCGTGATCTTGTTCTGTTCCTCCGCCGCTACCATCACTTCGGTCTTGGGGTCGTTGGGCATGCGGGCTTCGAGCAGTGCGAGCATCTCGGCCGCGCTCTTGCCCGTGGCGCACACGATGAAGATGTGCCCGAACTTGGCCTCGTAGTCGGCGTTGCCCTGGGCGAGGCGCTCCAGCACCGTGCGGTCCGCGCCTTCAACGCCCTTCTGCTCTCCGCCGGCCCAGCCTTTGGTGTTGGCGTACTTCTTCGCCAGGCTCTCCACATCGCCGATGCGCGGGTGGCCTTCGAAGGCTTCGAGGTAGTCGTCCACGTCGCATTCCTCCCAGATGCGGTCGCTGATCTCCAGCATCTCGGCCAGGCTCTCGAACGGGCGGTCGATCACCATGCGCTCCACCCAACACTGCGCGGTGCAGCATTGCGTGAAGGCCGCGGTGGCGTCATCCTCGCTCAACCGATTCAGTTGATCCAATGTCATCCGTGAACCTTGCATTTATCAGCGTTCATCAGCCTGATCCGCGGCATCAGCGTTCCATCGCATTTCACACGATGGTCCCCCACAACCGCATCCGGCTCACCCCACCGTCCGGGAAGATACTCAAGCGCACGTGCGTCACCGGTTCGGCGCAGCGCACTTCCTGTGCGTAGTGGTGCTCATGGTCGGCCTGCAGCTTGGTGCGCTCGATGATGGTGGTCCATTGGGCGTTCTTCAAGGCTTCGCCTTCCGCCTTCGGATCGACCCGGTGGGTCGACGCTACATCGGCTTCGATGCAACAACCTTCCAGGATGAACGTATCCGGGTAGTTACCCTTGAAGTGGCAGGTGTCGATCAGCGCTTTCTGGATGATACCCTTGTGCGCCAGCCGCACGATCACCCAGTCGCGGTTGTTGGGGGTGCGATTGCGTTTGGTCTCCCAGCCATCGCCCATGTTCACGCCACGACCGGGCATGATCAGGTTGTTCATGTGGCTGAAGAACATGTCGTTGCATTGGATGGCCAGCGCACCGTTCTGCGCAGCGGCCAGGTCCAAGACCTCATCGGGCTTCACAAGGGACCAGTCGCGTTGCACTTCGCCGTAGACGCGCAGGCGCGCCACACCACCGTCGGGGTAGATGTGCAGGCGGATGTGCGTGGCAAGCGGCAAGGTTGGCTTGGCCTCCACGAAATGCTGCGACCCGGGGTTCAGTGTTATCCGAGGTAGGATCTCCACCCACTTCTCCCCTTCTCCGTTCTCATTGGACAGTCCATTCGGGGCATAGCAGGCTTCGATCGAACACGACTGCGGTTGGTTGCCAAGGAAGTGCGCGGTATCCACATCGAAGCCCTTGATCGTGCCTGCGGCGCCGAGTTGGATGATCGCGATGTCGTGCCCTTCCGTGCGTTTGCGGCGACTTTCCCAGCCGTCCATCCACTTGCCGCGGTCGGTGTACTTGTCGGCGATGAAGATGGGCTTGCTGGGCTTGATCAGGTTCTCCTTCTCGGCGAAGAAGTCATCGGTACACCACAGGACCTTGCCACCGAAGCGCTCGGCGGCGAGGTCGATGAGGTGGGTGAACGCGGGGGCTTGCGTGTTGCTAGTTTGCATGGTATTTCTGTCTACTTCCAGAACTCCCACCACTTCTTCGGTTCATTGGGTGATCGATACTCCTCCCATGCGTGTGTGGTGAACACTTTGTCGTGCGATGGTCTCCTGTCCAAGAATCCATAGTGCCCGAATTCATCGGCCAATCCGGTTAGCACGATCTCACCTGAGTCCAGCCAACCCATCACTTTTCGGACCTCTCCCTCTATGGCAGGATAGTACATATTCAGAATATAGTCCCGCTCCTTTACGGTCAACTGCTCGTAGCTCTCAGCACTCGAGAGGCTCATGGGCGAGTCAAGAGGAAGCCCAAAGCCGAAGGCTAGGGTCTCCATGAACGAATACCCGCTACAGTAGAGGTCATAGAAGGCAATGATCGCGCGTGGATAGTCCCCGGTTCGTTCCAATACACTCGACAAGAGCTGCTTCAACTTCCATGTCTCATATC
>DAOORM010000103.1:0-7169 GCA_035389265.1 Flavobacteriales bacterium
CCTCCTGAAGCAGACCGCGCCCACCAAGCTCATCGACGGCATCATCGAGGTGGCACAAGGTGGCGCGCCGATGACACCGATCGTAGCCGCCAAGGTGCTGAAGCTCTTTGCGCAGCGCGGAAGCGGTTCATCTAAGACCACGGAATTCAACCTCACCGACCGCGAAGTGGAGATCCTTCGCTATTTGGTTGATGGCTTCAGCTACAAGATGATCGCCGAGAAGTGCGCGGTCTCCTACGCCACGGTAAACACGCACGTGAGCCACATCTACCAGAAGCTCCAGGTGAAGAGCGTGGCCAGTGCCGTGAGCCTGGCGTTGCGCGAGGGCTTGGTCTGAGGCGCCCTCGAATAGGATCGCCCCAGCGGCGAGTTCTTCCGCAAGCTCACCGTCTACGTTTTCAAGTCTGCGCACCTTTCTTGCGAAACCGCGCCGCAGCCGCTGTGGGGTGGCCTACATGAATGCCTACACGGACCTGGTCGACATCTAACGAACGGATCGGCTTCTTCCTCTGGCTGTACGACCCTCAGTTCTACGGCGAGGAACAGAGCCTTGATCCGTGTCATCCGTACGCCCCAAGAGGTGGGGGCGTTGATGGCCGATCAGTACGAAGGTGGTATCCGCATCACGATCACTTGGCACCCGTATCAGCTATGCCAATGGGTGAGGGTAGGAAGAAACGATCCTCCGTTGTGGAGTACAACACGGCCTCCCCATCATTCAGCAAGTAGATGTCGCCTTGGACGTTGAACGCCGTCTCGAGCGGCATTGTCCAACCCGCTGGAAATCCCTCCCACGATGTGAAGCGATCACGCTCGGTGTAGGCCTCCTCAACAAAGTCGTACACGAGGTACTCGTCATCCTTGAAGAAGATGACCTCCTCCTCGCTCCAACGCACCGCGGCATCCAGCGAACCGCCCCATTCCTCAGGAAGCCCGGGCCATTCGAGACGTTCTGCCGAAACGCCGCCTGTGAGCACGTCAAAGGTCCTGTAATAGCTACCGCTGAAGATCAGCATGGTCGAGTCCGACCAGCTGATCGCAGCATTGATCGGCTCGATCTTCCCGAGGTCGTACCAGGTGAGGCTCACACGCTCTGAAGTCGATAGATCATAGGCTGCCATTGCGGAGCCGGAGAAGAAGAGAACGGAGTTCGTCATCGGCGCATAGGCGGAGGCGTCGATGTACTGCGCATCCTTGGCATCAATGAGGAAGATCTGCGCAACGGAACTGCTGGCCAGTAGCGTGCTGAGCATGAGAAGCACACCGGATCTCGCTAAGGTGTTCATCGGATATGAATGGTTCGTTCTCATCGTTCGCGCTCGGTTACAGTTTGTTCTTCGCTCCCGCATCCTTCAACGGTCTGGTGATCGCTTTTTTGCCGGGCGCGGCCTTCAGCACGGTTTCGCCTTTGGCATTCAGTGCATTCACGTCCGCGCCAGCTTGGATCAGCACCTCCACCACGGCACCTGCGTTATCGGCGTTCTTCCTGCTGTCCATCACAGCGATGTGGAGCGGTGGATCCCCGCTGCCGGAGTTCTTGTTCACGTCAGCGCCAGCCTTGACCAACAAGGTCGCCATCATCGGGTCCGTATGGTCCTTGATCGAGAGGTGGAGGAGGCCGTAGCCGGCTCCATCATCCCACCACGTTGCCGCGCTCGCTCCCGCGTTCACCAGCACCTGTGCCGTGGCCACATGGTTCTTTCGCACACAGGTGACGAGGTATTCGGTCGCGGATATATCTACGCCTTTCTCGTTCAACAGAGCTACCACTTTGTCGGCATTGGCCTCAATGGCGGGTTCCAGCGCAGTGCGCGGACTGCCGCCGGCGTCGATCAGCAGGCGCGTGAGTGTCGCATTGTTGTGCACTGCGGAGGCCGACATGTACATGTCCTTTCCGCCATCGGCTCCATGTTTAAGAAGCGATGCTACCACTTCCGTTCGACCCTTGTTCACGGCTGGTGGCATGCCGTCATTCGCATTGGCGCCAGCGGCCAGCAGAAGGTCCACGATGGGCGTATTTCCCAGTTCACTTGCCTTGGAGATGTATTGAGGCGGCCTGCCATCGGCTCTATGCTCCAGCATCATCTGCACGATAGTCGGATCTTCCAGTTCAATGGAGATCAGCATGGCGGAGTTGGGATCCGCTCCTGCATCGAGCAGTTGCTTGGCCACGGCCGCATCCTTGAGCTGCGCGCTCTTGCTCAGGTATTCAGGCCGGTCCACCCGGGCGCCGGCCCCGATCAGTTCGCGCACCACATTCGCATCCTTTTTCTCAATGGCGACCGGCATTCCGGGGTCTGGGGGAGCGCCGGCCAGCAAGAGGGCGTTGAGGATGTCCAGGTTGGATCTCTGGCAGGTCGTTACCATGTATTCCGCCCGAAAGACATCTGCGGGCTTCGGTGCCGCGATGCACATGTTCACCATCGTCGTGTTGCCTTTCTCAATGGCAATGGGCATGGCCAGGTTGGCATCCCCATTCGCGTCGAGGAGCACTTGAAGCGCGGCGATCCGGTCGTGCGTTGCGGCTGGCGCTATGCCGCGATCCGGATCGGCGTTCGCGGCCAGGAGCGCCTCCACGATCGCGGTCAGGCCTTGACCCGCTGCTTCGTCCATCTGGTCATTGGGGTCCGCGCGGTGTTTCAGCAACAGGCTTACCATCTCCATGTGGTTGTTCCGTATCGCCGGAGCCATGCCTATGGTGGGGTCCGCGTTGTATTGCACGATGGCTTTGGTGGCCAGTGCCAGGTCGCGCTCTTCGGCTGCGTAAAGCAGGGCCTTGTTCGTGCTGGCCACGCTGGCATTCATGCCCAGCACGAGATCCACCATGGTCTTGTCCTTCTTGGCGATGACATAGCTCATGGCCTCGTCCTTATCAATGCCTCGCACAAGCAGTTCGATGGCGGCCTCCTGGTTGCGCAGGGAGACCGCTTTCTCGAACAGCTCGTTCGTTGCCCGGGCTGCCGAGTTATCCAGCACGGTGTTCAGCATCTTGATGTTGTTGTACTCGATGGCCTTGTTGGCTGCTGCGTTGGCGTCTGCACCGTTCTGGAGCATCAGCACGAGGAGTTCGGACTCATTCGTCTTCAGCACTCGGTCCAATCCTGCCGACGCCAGACCAGCATTCGCATTGTTCTTCAGCAGCACTTTGGCAGTCTCGTAATTCCCACGCTCCAGGGCGATGTCCAGCGCCGTTCTACCCTCGGCATCCTTCACGTTCATGTCCGCATCATGCTGCACCAGGAGCGCCGCGATCTCCGCATTGTTCTTCATCGCGGAATAGTGCAACGCTGTGCGCGACTTGTTCCCATCCCGCACATTGACATCGGCCTTTTGTTTCAACAGCGTTGCAACGGAATCATGATCATCGATTTGAACGGCTTTGTGGATCAGCGCCTCTTTGGTGACCGGGTCGAGCGTGTTCAACGCCGTTATGCTGGGCGCAGCAGCCGGTTGTACAGCGGGAGGGGGCGATGCTACCGCAACGACTACCGGCGCCGATGGAGGTACAGGCGTCGGCGTGAACGGCGTTAGGATGAGTTTATCCCCACCGCCCGTAGTCCATGTCACAGTTGCACGACCACTCTCGGCGGAAAGCACGTCAAGTGCGCAGCGGTATCCCTTGGCGCTCAACTTGAAGGTGCGATACACCACATTGTGATCATCCGTCCTTCGTAGATGCACGGTCTGCCGGTCATCCACCAGGTTCAACCAAGTCTCATGTGTTGCGCCATCTTCACCCACCCAGCGGTAGTGGCCATCGGCGATGGTGCCCAAGTAGATGTTCGCGGGGGCTACGGTGCTCCGGTAGTGGAGATCACCAGGCACCAGTTCCGGCCCCATGGTGAAGGTGTTATCATCCTTCCACCGCAGGTACGTTCCGCCCGAGTTCCTCCACTCACCCGGGGATCTCATGGTGAATATGTTTTTCGCCCCCCCGTTCTCTCTGATGACCAGTGACGGCGGGTTGTTCGTTCGCCGGTCTTCTATTTCGATGCGGTTCCGTGCATCCCTGAAGGGCACGTACGTACCCGCAACGTTGGGCGGCTGGGCGATCGCCGCGAAGGACACGAGCACCGCGATCAGGGATATCAGGTTCCTATGGCTCATTGGGGTAGGGTTGTGGATCTGCATGGTAGGCCTTGTCCGTTCCGTTCGTGTTCATTCGATCTGCTTCACCCGGATCATCAGCGTGAATACGGTGTTCTTTTCTCCAGCTACGCTGATCGTCTTTACTGCCGAGGGTTTTCCGATCCCTTCCGATCGGGGCAGGCTTTCCGGCTGGCCATCAGCGAAGGAGGAGATCTTGAGCAGATCATCATCGGAATCCATAGGGTCTTCATCTGTCACATTGCCCCAAACCACGATCTGCAGATGGTCCAGCTTGCCCTTGGTGGTCGTAACGGTGAAAACCTCGTTCAGCTCCTGGTACTTATCACCCTTTGTCAGGTTGTAAGGGTTGTCGGAGCTTCGGTCCAAGGTCGTGTATGTCATCACCTCGTCGAGTTGGTCATCCACGATCGTAAGCTCCATGTTCCCGTATAGCTCCAGATCATTGTCGTCGCGGATCTCCTCGTCGCCCGCAGAGCACTTCATCCTGATCAGCTCCACTTCCAGCTTGACGGGCTTTTCCAGGTCGGCGGCCTGCTGTGCCGTGGCGGCCTGATCCTTGTCCGCCTGCACGGAGAACGTGATGGAATCCATATCGCTGTGCGCCAGTATTTCCGCCGAATTCCGGATGTGCTGCTTGATGGCCAGTCGCAGCATCTGCGCCTTCTTTTCGATCTGGGCATCGGTGGGGAAGAAGACAGGAGAGAGCAGGTCGGAGATCGGGCGGAACTGGGCGTCGCGAACCACCGGGTCTTCTTTTACGTCCGCTTCCCACGCGGCGCGGGTGATCTTTCCGCCGCCACCGCTGGCGTTGATCTCGATCTCCAGGGTGCTGTTCGTTTCGGACCCGCTTTGGCTTGAGCTGGCGTTGACCCCGACACTGCCACCGGCACTGCCAGAGGTGCCGGGGATCGCTTCGGGCCCTTGCCCCGGAATGTTGTTGATGATGGTGACTCCGCCCGAATTCGTCCCTCCGCCGGGGGATGCATCCGAGCCGGCGGAGAAGCTGGCCTTGACATCGGTCTCCGTCATCTTGCTCGTGCTGATCTCGTCTTCCTCCAACTCGCTCCACATGGTGTAGTATCCACCGAACTGAATGTTGTTGATGAAGTGCGTACCGAACTCGGCGATCAGTGCGTCATAGGGGCCTTTGATCCGATCAAGGCCACTGGGTAGAGGACCGTTCTGCACCAGGTCTTCGATCTTCGCGTCCGGCACTTTTCCGCCGGGCACTTCCAATGCCTTCACCATTTCCCGGAACGTGAAGTCCAGCTTCTGCCGCTTCTTTTGCCCGCTCTTCTTATCCACCCAGTCCAAGTCCACATTGCAGGAGTGGGAGTAGATGTCGTAGGTCTTGGATATCATCACCTTCGTCTTGCCGATGGCGGTGGTGCGCCGTTTCTTGTGCGATACGTTCGCCGAGCCTGCGGCCACACCTGTTACTTGGAATTCCGCACCGACCTGTATGCCGAACTCCTCCGTGTATTCTTTGAAGGACTTCATGATCTTGACGGATTCCTTGCTTCGGCCGCTGGCCAGCTGGCCGGACGTGTTCCTGTTGTAGCCATGCGGGAAGAACCATTTCTGGCTGCCACTCCCGCGACTGCTCCCATCGGAGATGATGACCAGAGGCGAACTATTCGCCCGGCCATCATCCACGGATAGATCCCAAGGATCGATCTTCGTGATGTCGACCGACCTGCCTACCGCTTCTGTGCCGGGCATGGTGGTAAAGAGGAACAGGCCTTCTTGTTTGTCGGTATCGGTGATGTCCAAATGGTCATCGAACCAGGGATCATCAGGATCCTCGCCACCTTCCGCCTGTTGGTCCTGTACCTGGGTGCCGGAATTCCAAGCCGTCTTGTCCCCGGCCGTCTCGATCAGCTTCCCATCGGCATCGAAGACTACATATTGGTAGATGTTGTACTGGATCCCCAGTGCATCCAGGAAGCGCGAGCTGCGGCCATGGAAGCCCGAGAAAGCCCCTTCCGGCGGCACCTCGAAACGGAATTCCTTCTCTCCGGTGCGGCCTGCCAGCCCCCCATAGAGCGGGCTCTTCCGTTTGTTCGTGATGAACCTCAAGGTGTGTATGGACTCGCCGGATGGGCCGCCCCAGGTGCCTTCGATCCCGAGGATGCACTCGCCAGCAGCCAACTCGAACACCTTGGGTGAACCCAGGGCCGATCCTTTCGGGCCACCTTCGGTGACGAACTTCTCCGGTGATTCCGTTACGATCTCGATCGCTTGGATCATGTTCATGGCCCACACCCGCACCTCCTTTACCCGTGTGCCGCGCACCAACTTGTCACTGAAGCCCTCGCCGCCCTTGCCGCCAGCGAGGTCGGTCTGCATCGGCGTGATGTTGCCACCAGCGGGCGCCGTGCTGGCATCGGGGATCCCAACGGAACACCAGCTCGAAACATCAACGA
This sequence comes from Flavobacteriales bacterium, assembly GCA_035389265.1. GTDB lineage: Bacteria > Bacteroidota > Bacteroidia > Flavobacteriales_F > PHOS-HE28 > PHOS-HE28. The sequence goes on from DAOORM010000103.1 coordinate 6,537, forward strand.
TCGTGGTACCGCCTTCGGCCTGCGTTGTGGTTTGCTCCGGCTGAACGGCCCAGGCATCGGTCCCCGCCATGTTAACTCCCGACTTTTCACCGGCCAGCCTCCGCGGATAGCCCGGCGCCATGGCCATTGTAGTGGCGTCCATCGCCAGGATCTCGCCCTTTCGGATGAAGTACAGGTAGCCGTCCTGTCCATTGAAGGCCGCCTCGATAGACCCGGTCCAGGAACTGGGCCAGCCAGCCCATTGGTTCAGTTGCCCGGTGCGCGATGTCGCGCCGCTTCTCGGGTCGTAGCTCACGTACTGGAAGCCCTTGATGAAGACATACGCCCCGTCCGGCCACTGCAGCGCCGCATCGATGTCATTCTTCCAGTAACCAGGCCAGCCGGTCCACGTGGCGGCCTTGCCCTTCGCCTGGAGCGTGGCTTTGTCCATCGGAACATAAATGTTCCCCTTGAAAAGCAGGAAGGTCTGCTCATCCACTTCCAGCGCTGCGCTGATCGGCCTGGCATCGTATGCGCTGGGGAAGAGGTTCGCGGGCACCAGGGCAGTGGTAGAGTGCAAGTCCTCTACGTTGACCATGGGTTCGAATAGCATCTGGCGGTTGCTGATCAACGCACCATAGTCGGCACTGAACG
>DAOORM010000104.1:0-7156 GCA_035389265.1 Flavobacteriales bacterium
CGCCAGAGGACAGTCCCTTCGCGGCAGCGTACCCCGCCACCACGCTATGTGCCGAACGCTTCCAGAACGGCAACACCGAATGGCGCCATTACCTGGTGGATGCCACCCATGCCGAGATGATCGGCATCAGCGCCGAGGACTTCAGCGGTGGCCGCACCTATTGCAACTTCCCCTTCACCATCGGCAGCACCTTCACCGATGACTGGTACCTGAACGGCAACACCTACAGCGACACCTACACCTACGTGGCTTCCGGTGAGGTGCTGGCGCCGTGGGGCACCATCCCCGATGTGGTGATGTTCGAGACCAGCGGCGGCTTCAGCTATTACCTCTACCTGGCCAACAACCTGCTCGACCCCATCGGCGGGTATACCCCCGGCTTCGGCATCGACCTGTGGAAGGTGGACATCGCCAACGGCATCAGCGAAACTCCCGCGCCCACCATCAACCTTTGGCCCAACCCCACGGCGGACCAACTCGTGATCGACTTGGCACCGCAACCGGGCTTCACCTATCGCCTAGCCGATATGCACGGACAGCTCATGCACAGCGGCTACACGACCAGTGAACGGATGGTGCTTGATCTGCGCAGCTGTGCGGCCGGTGTCTATACCGTGCAGGTCACGGACGCGCGTGGGCGGCTTGCTGTGGAAAAAGTGATGGTGGAGTGAGGAATGCGCTCAACGTGAGGTGCCGGTCGGCGTTGACCGTTCCACGAAATACATCGCCAGCTCTCCTTTGCCTTTCGCTTGTACTTTCCCTCGTGGGGTGAACGTGAACTCCGGCACGTCCTTCACCAGCGCGTAGGTGGCCTCGCTGATGTTCACCTGCCCCACTTCACCACTGCTCTCCATGCGACTGGCCGTGTTCACCGTGTCGCCCCAGATGTCGTACTGGAATTTCTTCACGCCCACGATGCCTGCCACCACCGGGCCGGTGTGGATGCCGATGCGGACCTCGAAGAAGGGCAGTCCCGCCGCGATCTTCCGCGCCTTGCCCTCCGCGATGAGGTCGCGCATCTCCAGCGCGGCATTGATCACATCGTTGGCGTGCGTGGTATTCGGTGTTGGTAATCCGCCAGCCGCCATGTAGGCATCGCCGATGGTCTTGATCTTCTCGATGCCGTATTTCTCCGTGATGCGGTCGAATGCACTGAAGCATTCGTTGAGGTCGCGCACCAATTCCTGTGGAGTGACCACTTCGCTCATGGCGGTGAAGCCCTTGAAGTCGGTGAAAAGCACGGAGACCTGGTCGATGTGTACGGCCTCGGCGGAGCCTTTGGCCTTCAATTCTTCCGCGACCTCCTCCGGCAGGATGTTCAGGAGCAGTTCCTCGCTGCGCGCCTTCTCCCTGCCGATGCGGTTGCGCTGGCGCCACACCACGCCCAGGAAGAGCAGGGCGAAGGCCAAGCCACCACCGATGCCGTTGCGCACCAGTTTCTGCCGCTTCAGTTCCTGTGCGGCCACGGCGTCCTTCTTCTCCTGCTCGGCCGTGGTCGCTGCTTCTTTCTTATCGAACTCATACTGCATTTCAAGCTGTGTGAGCTTCTTGGTGCTTTCCTCGTTGAACATGCTGTCGCGATGGGCCACCATCTGCTCGTAGTACCGGAGCGCATTCCCGTCGTCGCCCAGGGCCTTATAGGCATCGTAAAGGCACTTGCAAGCTTGTTCCTGCTGACGCACCGCACCGAGTTCTTCGCCCAGTACCAGGCTCTTTCGGCAATGGTCGAGGGCCATTGGCTCGTCGCCTAGCTTGAGGTGGACAAGGCCGATGTTGTTCAGGCTCGACGCGAGGCCGCTCCTGTCCCCGATCTCTTCCTGGATCCCCCGGCTCCGGCGGAAGTGGTCCAACGCGAGGGCGTACTCCCCTTGGTCGGCGTAGACGATGCCGATGTTGGCCAGATTATCCGCCATCGGTTTCTTCATCCCCAACTTCTCGATCAAGTCGCCGGCCTTCTGGTAGTATTCGAGCGCCCGGGCATGATCGGCCAGTTTCTGATAGGTGACCCCGATGTTGTTCAGGTTGTTCGTCAGCCATTGGTCGTTGCCCAGTTCTTCGTTGAGCTCCCGGGCCTTTTGATAGTGCTCCAAGGCGCGCGTGTAGTTGTGCTGTACCTGTTGAACGATGCCGATATTGTTCAGCGAGACGGCGATGCCGTTCTTGTTCGCGATACGTTCATTCATTTCCAAGGCCTTTTGGTAATAGTCGAGGGCCATGGGGTAATTGCCTTGGCCAAGGAAAAGGCTGCCGATATTGTCCAGCGTGCTTGCGGTGCGCGGTTCATCGCCCATCGCTTCATCGATCTCCAGCTCCTTCAGGTAGTGGTCCATGGCGCGGGCGGAGTTGCCTTGAAGCTGATCGGCTATGCCTTGCAGCTGGTGGCCGTTGGAAGCGGCCTTGCGATAGTCGTGCTGTCGGGCATAAGCATGCATGGCTTCGGCCAGTCGATAGGCGGTATCGGGCCTGGAAAAAAGGAATCCGTCCCAGACGTAGTGTTTATAGGCAAGAACACGCACCGAGTCGTGTTGGGTGGGGTCGTTCCAGATCCGCAGCAGGCTGTCGAGGTCGGACTGGGCCGCACACGGTGTGGCTAGAGCGACCAACAGGGTCAACAGCGATCTGGTGGTCATGGTCTCGTGGAACGTTGGATCCGGTGAAGCTAACCCGCCCTTTGAATCGCGACAATACCCACAAAGGATGAGGCCATCAGAAAGACGCTCCACGAAGCTCTCCTACGCTCCTTCGGAGCTTCGGCGAACAAAGTCAGCCTTCGCCCAGGCTACGGCGGACAAAGTACATCTCCATCTCCCCCTTGCCCTTCGCCTGCACTTTGCCGCGGGGGGTGAAGGTGAATGTATTTCTAGTTGTCAGTTCGGAGTTGTCAGTTGCCAGGCTTGCGCCCTGCGAACCGACAACTGACAACTGCGAACTCTCCTCCACATCCTTCACCAACGCGTACGTGCTCTCACTGATGTTCACCTGCCCCACCTCATCGCCGCTCTCTATGCGGCTGGCGGTGTTCACCGTATCGACCCTGAATAAGCCGATATTCGTCCCATGGGTTTCAGCACTTGGTGGAAAGGCCTGCGCACATGGTGGCGGTGCAGGGGTATTACCCATGTTCACTACCTGGAACGGCGTACGGGCCGCAAAGTGGAGTACTGGATGATCCGTCTACAGCAAGGACGATGGATCCAGACAAGTTGGGGTGTGTTGCCGCGCATGACCGGCATCATTGTGACCCAGGGCGTACCGAATTCCAATGCGTGTTTGGCCAAGCTTGAGCACTTTATTGCGCAGAAGAAAGCCGAGGGATACACGGAAGCCGACGCCCCGGGGTGGTGGCGCCGTATAGCTGTCATCCCGCCGGATACGGAAGATGACCCCTCCGGCTTTTATGAGGATCCCGACTTCCACGAACTGGGCGAGAAGTTGACCGAACAACAGTCATGGACGCACAGTGGAATGTATGTCGTGTGGCTCGATACGCACGGAATGCTTGAACCGCCGGAGGACGTCGCCGACCTGCCCCACCTGGATCAGGTGCGTGCCCGCGTGCTCACACCTGGCGCGTTCTTCGGGCGGGTCTACGGTGGTTGGCTAGGCCCCCATCACCTCACCGACCTGGGCAATGAGTTCAGCAATTCCTATTACAAGAACACCGGTTACAAGGCGGATTACAAAGCCCACTTGCTCCCTCCGCGCATGAACTTCTACCAAGCTGCCGATACGTGGGACAACTTCGATCTGTTGAAGCCGGTGCTGGACGAGCGTCTGGCGGCATGGATAGAGGCGCAGGCCATTTGAACTACACCGCGCCTATCGGATCACCGATCAGTTGAACATGTTGGCTCATGTTCCGTGCGCCACGGAATCAGCCTTCGCCTAGGCTCCGGCCCACGAAGTTCTCCTACGCTCCTTTGGAGCTTCGGCGAACAAAGTACATCTCCATCTCCCCCTTGCCCTTCGCCTGGATCTTGCCGCGGGGGGTGAAGGTGAATGCATTTCTAGTTGTCAGTTCGGCGTTGTCAGTTGCCAGACCACCGTTCGGAGAACTGACCACTGACAACGGCGAACGCTCCACCACATCCTTCACTAACGCATACGTCGCCTCGCTGATGTTCACCTGCCCCACTTCACCACTGCTCTCCATGCGACTGGCCGTGTTCACCGTGTCGCCCCAGATGTCGTACTGGAATTTCTTCACGCCCACGATGCCTGCCACCACCGGGCCGGTGTGGATGCCTACACGCATCTCGAAGAACGGTAAACCCTTGGCACTCCGTTCTGCTTTTCGGTGGGCGATGAATGCCTGCATGTCCAAGGCTGCCAGCACCGTGTTCTTCGCGGAGTCTTCCTTGGGCACCGGCAGGCCGCCTGCTGCCATGTAAGCATCGCCGATGGTCTTGATCTTCTCGATGCCGTACTTGCCCATGATGCCGTCAAAGGCTTCGAAGCACGCATTGATCTCACTGACCAACTCCTGCGCGCTCAGCTTCTCCGAGGCTGCGGTGAAGCCCTTGAAATCCGTGAAGAGGATCGACACCCTATCGAAGTCGCGCGCGTCGGCCCTGCCCTTCTCCTTCAACTCCGCAGCGATGTCGGCCGGTAGGATGTTGAGCAACAGGTTCTCCGAGCGGTCCTTCTCCACTTGCAGTACGGCCTTCGTTCTGCGCACATATCGCAAGCGGGTGTAGATGCTACCCGCCAACAGCAGCACAAGCACGCCGCCACCGAGCGCGATGTTCCGCGTTCGCTCCTCGCCGCGCATCGCTTCTTCATGCGCCACCTGCACCTGGCGGGCTTCTTCGGCTTTGGCGATGCTGTCCTGCAGCATCACCTTCGCGAACTCCATCTGCTCCAATTTCTTGGAGGTCTCCTGGGCATTGAGGCTGTCGGTGATCACGTTCATCTTCTCCAGATACACCAGCGCTTCGTTGCCTTTGCCCATGGCCTTGTAGGTATCGTAGTGGCATTTGCACGCATCCTTCTGAAGGTCCAATGCACCGATCTCTTCCGCCAGGGCCAGGCTCTTCCGGCAATAGCCGATCGCCAGGCCGGTCTGCCCCTGCGCGTGGTGGAGTTGGCCGATATTGTTCAGGCTCAACGCGACGCCGTACTTATCTCCCAACTCCTCCCGCATCGCCAATGACCGTTGGTGGTAGTCCAACGCGCGGGCGCGCTCGCCGCGGCCGCTGTAGATGACCCCGATATTGTTCAGGCTTACCGCGATGCCGCTCTTATTCCCGATCTCTTCCTGGATCGCCAGGCTCTTTTGGTTGTATTCCAACGCGCGGGCCGTATCGCCTTGGTCCGCGTACACCACGCTGATATTCCCCAAGCTGTTCGCGATGGTTTTCTTATCCAAGCTCGCTTCCGGGATCGCGATGCTCTTTTCGAAGTATTCCAACGCGCGCGGGTAGTTCTTTTGGTCGGCGTAGATGCTGCCGATGTTGTTCAAGCATTTCGAGAGGCCGTTCTTATCCCCGATCCCTTCGAAGATGGCGAGGGACCGTTGGTAGTAGGTCAACGCGCGGAGGTTGTTGCCTTGCTCCCGGTGGATGAGGCCGATGTTGTTGAGGCTGCCTGCGATGCCTTTTTTGTCGCCGATCCGTTCATTGATCGCCAGGCACTTTTGGTAGTAGGCCAAGGCGCGGGGGTAATCGCCCTGGTTCTTGCTCGCGATACCTTGCATGTTGTACCCCTTGGCCGAGGCCCTGGGGTATTGGCGCGCTTGGGCGAAGGTGTGCAGCACTTCGGCCAGGATCGCGGCCGTGTCGGGCTGCGTGAACAGGTAGCCGTCCCAGACAAAGTCCACGTAGGCGGACACACGGATGGAATCGGCCTGGGTCGGATCCTGCCAAACCGCGTGGAGGGAGTCGAGGTATTGCGCCTGCGCCCGAGGCGCGAGCACGAACGCGAATACGAGGAACAGACTGCTGCGTACGCTCATGCAAGATGTGCTGCTCTTTCGGACGGACACGAACCTAACGAAAACCATCTCCGGGGCCTCCACAAAGTCCGTTGACACACCGGTGGTTCGGGCGGCACCGTGAATGACCGGACCATCACCAGTGCAGGCTAATGCGTGCGCCGACAATGCTTGACCCGCAACGGATCCCTCCAATTCCACCCCACCTTTGCCCCATGCCCCTTTCCTTGCCCCTGAACCAGCGCTTGCCCCTGCATCTGCGCCTGCTTATTGCCTCGCCTGCCGAAGCCTTGCCTAGCTCGCCGCAGCACAGCGAAGGAGAGGCGAAGGCATGGCCCCTGGCATTCCTCCTGCTCCTGGCCACACCCGTCCACGCGCAGACCTGGGAGCTCGTCACCTCCGTGAAGACCCGCAGCGACCTGGCCGCCGTACACCTGCGCAGCCCCCTAGAGGCCGTCACCATCGACCGCACCTTAGGCCATGTGCTCAAGACCACCGACGCGGGCGACAGCTGGGTGCGTATGCCCTACAACCTGATCGACAGGCCGCGCAGCTTGGTGATGTTCGATGAGGAGCGCGGCATCATCGGCGCCGACATCGGCCGCTTCTATCGCACCACCGACCATTGGAACAGCTACACCACCGTGATCCTCTCCGGTTTCGGCCATGCCGCCCAGCTCAGCTTCGTGGACGACCAGCTCGGCTGGGCCGCGAGCGAAAGCGGAAAGATCGCGCGCACCACCGACGGCGGCGCCACCTGGACCCTCCAGACCAGCGGCACCACCAACGCCTTCGTGGCCCTGCACTTCGTGAACGATCAACTGGGCTTCGCAGCCGCCACCGGGCCCCTCCTGCTGCGCACCGCGGACGGCGGCACCACCTGGACTCCCATCGCCGCGCCCCTCATCGCCAGCATCCGCAACTTGCACTTCTTCGATGCGCTCAACGGCATGGCATTCGGCCAGAGCGGACAGATCCTCCACACCACCGACGGCGGCCTCACCTGGACCGAACAGATCACCCTGACCGGCACCAGCGTGCTCGGCCTCTTCGTGCGCGACGACCTGATGATCGCCGTGGGCAACAGTGGCCGGGTGAACCGCAGCACCGATGGCGGTGATACGTGGAGCACACAGACGCTGGAACAATTCCAAGACCTCTACAGCGTCTTCATCGACCCCAGCGGCATCGGCCTCATCACCGGCGAAGCGCGCGTGTACCGCA
>DAOORM010000105.1:0-7154 GCA_035389265.1 Flavobacteriales bacterium
TCCTCCAGCCGCCGTCCTTGGTAGGCCACGGTGATCTGATCACCGATCACAACGGACTGTGTGTCCACGGCTGTTCCGGTGATGTGGTAGTGCAGATCACTCGTGCCCCATTGGATGAAGGGGATCGGTGAACGCGCTTTGTAGGCGGCGATCAACCGCAGCTCGTAGCCGAGCGGGTCGTGTTGTTTGTGCGCTTCCGCCTCGGCGCGGATCATGGCCGGGGTCCGCAGGCTGCGCAGGGAGATCTCCCCTTGGATCATGCCGGTATCGGGTACATCGATGGCGAGGCCCTGTGCCAGCTCCTTCCACGGCCATGCGCTGGAGGGTGCGATGACGCTGAGGCTATCGCCTTCATGCAGGCGCCTGAGCACTGGAACCAAGGCACCCACGCGTAGGTCCTTCACCAAGTAGACGCGTTCAGTGCTGAATACACTTCCGACATCTTCCCCCAAGAGCCCCAACCGCATCCGCACCACTACGGAGTCACTGTCATTCGGAACCTCCTCCCCATCGCCGATCACGAGCAGGCGGAGATGCACATCATCCCCCACCACTTTGTAGCCGGCGTAAGGTGAGCGTTGGCACCCGGCGGCCAAGAGCAGCAGCAAGCCGATGCCCCAAGCGCTTCTCATGGTCTGTTGGTGATGGCCACCACACCGAGTCGATAGACGATGGAACTGCGCATGGGGATCCGATCCTGATCGCCGATGAGGCCGTGTGCGCGGTACGAGGGGATCACGATCAAGGCGCTATCACCAGCGCTGAGCAACTGGATGGCCTCGTGTAGGCCGCTCTCCACTTGATCCATCTCCACCATGAACGATTCGGGTTCGCCCGGTCGGGTGGCGTACGCGCTATCGCCATTGAGCAACTCCAGGCGGTAGTTCACCCGCGCCCATTGATCGGGCTTGGCCGTGGGGCCCTCCACGTCGCGGTAGAACAAGTAGTGAACTCCGGTGGCCGTAGCGGTGAGTTGCAGGTCGTGTCGCTTTGCGTACAACCCGATGTCGTGCTGCTCAAGCTTGACCGCGTCCTTATTCTCTTTGACCAGTTCGTTCTTCGACGGATCTTCTTGGTGTTCCACCCGCACGGGCACACGACCATCACCACCGCACGAAGCCGCGAGCAGGACCACCGCTGGCAACCATGGTCTCATTCGGGGTGTGCTTGCAGGAAGGCCGGCAACAAGGACATGAAACGCTGCACCGTGGCTTCGAGGCTAAGCTCCGAGCGACCACCGGCCGCATTGGCGTGGCCACCACCGTTGAAGTGTTCCTTCAAGAAACGGTCCACCGGAAGATCGCCTTTGGAACGCAAGCTGATCTTCACCAGATCCGGATGTTCCATGAAGAAGGCGGCGAGGCGCATGCCTTTGATGGAGAGGCCATAGTTGACGAATCCTTCGGTATCGCCTTGCTTGAAGTGGAAACGCTTGAGCTCCTCCTGGCCAAGGCCGATGATCACTGTGCGCAGTTCGGGCAGCACCGTCATGCGTTCTTGAAGCGTGAAGCCAAGTAGTCGCAGGCGATCCGCACTGTTCGTATCCGAGATGGCGTTGTGTATCCGATCGAGGTCCACACCGCGCTCCAGCAGATCTGCCGCGATGCGCATGGTCTGCGGGGTTGTGCTGCGGAACCGGAACGAACCGCTGTCCGTGACCATGCCGGTGTACAAGCAGGTGGCGGCCTGCTCATCGATGTGCGCCATCCAGCCGAGCGCTTGGGCGATCTCCACCACCATCTGACACGTGCTGCTGGCGCTGGTATCGGAGAATGTCGCAGCGGCGATATCCTCCGGTTCTTGGTGGTGATCGATAAGCACCTTGGTCTTCACGGCGCGCACGGCATCCTCCAGCCCGCCGATCCGGTCGAGGCGGTTGAAGTCGAGGCAGAACACGATGTCACTGGTGCGGATGGTGGACAGGGAGGCGTCCGGCGAACGATCGAGGCAGAGCACTTCAGAGCGCCCGGGCAGCCAATCGAGGAAGTCGGCCGGTGTGTTGGGGAGCACCACGCGCGCGTTATGCCCGGCGGCCTTCAGGAGGTGTGCCCAACCCAAGGTGGAGCCCACCGCGTCACCGTCGGGATTGTAGTGCGAGACGATGGCCACCCGACGCGGACGTTCGAGTAATTGGCGCAGGGTGGCGAGTGCTTCGGCAGGTACGGGCATGGGGAAATGGAACGACCCGCCGGGAGAAGCGGGCCGCAAAGGTAGCTTGTGGTGCGGGCTTACTGGGCCTCGAAGCCGACGGTGGGCGTTGGCATGTGCTCAATGAGGATACCGACACAACCGATATCGTTAGGGCCACCCTTCTTGGCTTTCGGATCATTGCTGCCCGCCGCTACCACTTCCACCGCGATGCGTTTGGTGGCGGTGCAGGTGAACTCGATCTCGTTGGCCATCTCGTGCTCGGTGTTGTCCCAAAGCACTTTCTCCTCCTCCTTGTAGTTGCGTTTCTTCTCGGAGGTCTTCACTTCCAAGGTGGTGCCGGTGCTCTTACCGTCCTCATCCAGGACCGGCTCCTTGGTGGTGCCTTCCACCACTTCATCGGTGGGCACACGCACCTTCTCCACCAAGCGGATCGCCATCTGTTCGCCGAGCACCTTGTCGTCGTGGCTCACCGAGATGCGGTAGTCCTGACCGCGGTACACCACGATGTTCAGTTCGGTCTCCTTCCCCACCTGCACCATGGCGCTCTTGCTCTGGCCGTTGATGGAGAAGCGTTTGTCGTTGCTGATGTTACCGTTCATGCGGTGGTAGTCGGCGCACTTGTATTGCGCGCTGGCGGCCATGGCTACGCTGAACGTGGCGAGGATGGCAGAACTACGGAAAGTCGTTTTCATCGGTTGTTCTCGTTCAGGCGTTGGTCTTGTCCTCCGGGGCGGTCATGCGGGCGCGCAGCTGGTCGATCGCAGCCTTGAGGGTCTGGTATTTCTCGTCGGTCAGTTCCACGCGTACATCGTCACCCAGCACCATGCGGCCGCTTGTGGAGGCACCTTGGTGGGCCACGCGCTTCACATCCACTTGATCGTAGATGTCGCGGATGCTGATCATGTCCTTCATCACGGCGGCTACATCGGCGTCGCTCTCGTGCGCGGCCATCATATCAATGAGATGCTCCAGGGTCACCTTTTGTTCACCCACGCGCACCATCAACACCTCGCCTTTGCCATGTGCCTCGATCTGACTCAGCAATAAGTGCATGCTTTCCACCCAGCCACCGGCGAGCACCATGGCCAGGGTGGGTCCCATCTGTTCATCCTGCAGGCGCGAGTAGGCCTTGGCGTAAGCATCGTTGCTGATGATCTCCAAGGAATCGCCGCGCGTGAGGTTGGCTTCGAGGCGCACGAAATCGGCATCGGAGAAGGCGCTCACCACGCCCAGACTCTCGGCGATCTTCTTGGTGGTGAGGTAGTAACGCACCACTTCCACGTTCAGTTTGAAGTAGCTCGCGAAGACGAGATCAGTGGAGTAGATGCCGAAGTTGAGCGCACGCGACTTCAAGCTGGCGTAGCGGTCGGCGTTGGACACGGGGTTCAACAGGCGTTTCTGCCCATCGCCGGCCATTTCGCGCACCAAGCTGAAGAGCTCGTTGGGTGTGGGCATCTGGTACAGGCTGGCAACGGACTCTTCTTCGCCGCCGATCACCAGGTTGGGGCCTTTCTCCTCGGCTACCGGTTCCTGGCCGCCACCACAGGCGGTGACCATACCGGCCAACAGGGAGAATGTGAGGACCTTGACTTTCATCGTGCTTTCTAAGGTTGATGGGTGTTGTGGAGCGGGCAGGCCGCTTCACGGTACGAAGGAAGGTGTTGCCGGAGGCGTCTACGTTCCCCGATACCGTATAGTTTTGCGCGGCTTTTTCAACAACCCGCCCCATACGAGCATGAGCAACAGGACCTTCACGATGATCAAACCCGAGGCCGTGGCCGCCGGGCACGCCGGTAAGATCATCGATATGATCACCAGCAACGGTTTCAAGATCATCGCCCTCAAGTATACCCGCCTTTCCCGCGAGGAGGCCGGCCACTTCTACGAAGTACACAAGGAGCGCCCCTTCTACGGCGAACTGGTGGATTACATGGCCAGCGGTCCCATCTACGCCGCCATCCTGGAGAAGAATAACGCAGTGGAAGACTTCCGGAAGCTGATCGGCGCCACGGATCCCGCACAGGCCGAGGAAGGAACCATCCGCAAGCGCTTCGCCGAGAGCAAGGCGAAGAACGCCAGCCACGGCAGCGACAGCAACGAGAACGCGGAGATCGAAGGCAACTTCTTCTTCAGCGGACGCGAGCGTTTCTAGCTCAAGTAAGCAGTTCTGAGTTGGCAGTTGGCAGTGGAATGCACTGATGAGAGCATTCCACTGCTAACTGCCGGCTGCCAACAAAGAACTGGCATTCACTCCAGCACGATCTCCTGCACCACCTTCTTGCCCGCACGGCGGTTGAGGATCTCGATGAGCGCCTCGCGCATGAAGCTGAGCTCGTGGCGCAACGGAGCTGAATCCACCTTCACGTTGAGGCGCCCCTTGCGCAGCCGCACGCTCTTGGTGTGCCGCGCGATCATGGGGCCCACGGCTTCGTCCCAGCCGGTGGTGATGTCCAGCTCGTCCATCTTCTCCCGCATGCCGTAGGAGTCGATGAGCAGGTCCATAGCGGACCTAAGCGACTGTTCGTTCGACTTTTTCACGTGTCAAGGGCTTGTCGTGGTCCAGGTGGAAGAAGCGAACATCGAGGTCGAGCCCATCCAACGCGGTGTGCAAGCGGCTGGCGTCGGTATCGGTGATCAGCACCTGCCCGAACCGCTGGTCGCTCAACAACTTCAACAGGTGACGCATACGCTGGGGGTCGATCTTGTCGAAGATATCGTCCAGCAAGAGGATCGGACGTAGGCCGCTGCGCTGCTGCGTAAGGTCGAACTGCGCCAGTTTGAGCGCGATGAGGTAGGTTTTCTGCTGCCCCTGCGAACCATACCGCTTCAGCGGCTGGCCGTTGATGGTGAAGACCAGTTCATCCTTATGGATGCCTTGGGTGGTGTGGCCGGAGAGGCGGTCGCGGTCCCAAGCTTGCCGCAGCAGATCGCGCATGGGTGTGGACTCCAGCGCCGACCGGTACTCCAAGGCCACCTGTTCGGGACCGGCGCTGATGCCCCTATAGTGCTGCTCCAGCAATGGCACGAGTTCCTGCATGAAAGCCCGCCGCACCTCGAATACGGTGCTGCCCTGCATGATCAGTTGCTCGTCCCATGGCTCCAAGGCCTCCAAAGAACCGCCGCCCTGCTCCGCGAAGCGTTTGAGCATGGTGTTGCGATGGGCGATGGACCGGTTGTAGCGGATCAGCGCATCGAGGTAACCGCGGTCGAACTGGGCGATGAAGCCATCCAGGAACCGCCGCCGGACCTCGGAACCCTCCAGGATCAGTTGCCCATCGTACGGGGTGATCATCACCACTGGATAGCGCCCCACGTGGTCGGCCAGCCGGTCGTACTCCTTCTTGTTGCGGCTGAGGATCTTGCGCGCACCGGCCCGCACGCTACAGAGTATGGCGTCCTCACCAGCCTCGGTGTGCATATGCCCCTGCACCATGAAGAGTTCCTCGCCGTGAAGGATGTTGTGGGAATCCACCGGGTCGAAATAGCTCTTGGCCAGGGACAGGTAATGGACCGCATCCAGCAGGTTGGTCTTGCCCACCCCGTTGGGACCCACGAAACAGTTCACCTCGGGCCCCAGATCCACCTCCGCCTCGCGGTGGTTGCGGAAATGCAGCAGGTTGAGGCGCGAGAGATGCAGGCTCATGGAAGGGCCCCAAAGGTAACCCAGCTACCCGGGCCTGCCCCCCTCTTCCATGCCCCGGAACCACCCGCTATCGACCATCCACTGTCCATAAGCCGGTACCGGGCTCATCCCCAAGTCGGTAAAAGGTCTACTTTTGCCGCTCCTTAGACCGACCACCGCCTTCGATCCGGCGGAACCTACCATGAGCAATAAGATCAACCCGCATCACGAAGCCCCCGTGACCGAGAGCAAGGATGTGGACCTGGGTGATGTGTACACCCGCACCGAGCTGTTCATCGAGAACAACAAGAAAGCCATCACCATCGGCGTGGTGGGCATCATCGCTGTGGTCGGTGGACTACTTGGTTACAAGAAGTTCATCGCCGAACCCAAGGCCCGCGAAGCCGCGGAGATGACCTGGAAGGCGGAGTACTACTTCGAGATCGACTCGCTGGACAAAGCCCTGAACGGCGACGACCAGTGGCCCGGTTTCGCGACCATCGCCGACGATTACAGCGGAACCCCGAGCGGCAACCTGGCCCACTACTACCTGGGTGCCATCTACATGCAGAAGGGCGAATTCGAAGCCGCTTTGGACCACTACAAGAAGGCGGACCTCGAGGATGACGTGCTGCGCGTGATGGCCATCGGTAACCAAGGTGATGCCCTGGTGGAACTGGGCCGTACCGACGAGGCCGTGAAGCAGTTCGAAAAGGCCGCTGGCATGTCGAACAACGAGCTCGTGGCCCCCATGTACCTCATGAAGGCCGGCATCCTGCATCAACAAGCCGCCAACTGGAGCGGTGCCGCCAAAGCCTTCAAGCGGGTGGCCACCGAATTCCCCAACAGCCCGGATGCCAATACGGCGCGTAAGTACGCCGGGTATGCCGAAGCGATGGGCGGATAGACCATGGCCACCGCCGAACATCACCTTTCTTCGTACGATCCGACCAGCGTCCCCAGTGGCGCTGGTCGTCGTTTCGCCCTGGTCGTGAGCGAATGGAACCGCGAGATCACCGATGCCTTGCGGCACGGGGCGCGCGAAACCCTGTTGAAGCACGGCGTGGTCGAGGCGGACATCGTGGAAACATGGGTTCCGGGCAGTTTCGAACTCGCCTTGGGCGCGCAACTGTTGCTGGAGAAGGGCGGTCTGGATGGCGTGATCTGTCTGGGTAGCGTGGTACGCGGCGAAACACCGCACTTCGACTTCGTTTGCCAAGGTGCCACTCAAGGGATCATGGCCGTTGGCTTGAAGTTCGGCTTGCCGGTTATCTTCGGACTGCTCACCGACGACACCATGCAGCAGGCTCTTGACCGCAGCGGCGGCAAACACGGCAACAAGGGTGTGGACTGCGCCGTGGCCGTGTTAAAGATGGTTGCA
>DAOORM010000106.1:0-7093 GCA_035389265.1 Flavobacteriales bacterium
CAATTGTCGTGGTACGTTATCGATCCGTTGTTCTTCCGAGACAACACCCTCACCCCCGAGAACATCGCCGGCAGCGAAGAGATCCGGAGTGACCATCGGCAGCGCGAAGTGTTGGAACAGGAGGTGTTCCCCAACCGCCAACTCGCTGCTGGCACACCGACCAACATACCGGTGCTTGATCTTTCGTACTACCCGAGAGAGCGCGGCCCCTACAACTACAATCCGGACCTGGAGCCCGATGGCAGCCTACCCAGCCCGGAGGACAATTGGGCGGGGATCACGCGCAGGATCACGACCACGGACTTCGAGGCGAGCAACATCGAGACCGTGCAGTTCTGGATCATGGATCCGTTCTTCAACACCAGCAACAGTCTGGGCGAGCCGGCCACCAACGTGAATAGCTTGAACAGCACCGGGGGTGAGCTGTACCTGGATCTCGGCAACATCAGCGAGGATGTGCTGCGCGACGGTCGAAAGGCTTTCGAGAACGGCCTCCCGACCAGCGCTACGGACCAATCGGCAGCGACGGATGAGACGCCCTGGGGTGTGGTGCCCGCCACACAAAGCGTGGTGAACGCCTTCGCCATCACCGAAACGAACAGCAACAGCTTTCAGGACGTCGGTATGGATGGTCTTGGTAGCCCAGGCTTGGCGATCGCCGGCAGGAACGAGAGTGATTTTTTCAGCACCTATTTGAACGATGTGGCCGGATCCGTCACCAATGCCGAGGCGTTGCAAGCGATCCAGAGCGATCCTTCCAATGATGATTATCGGTTCTTCCGTGGGGAGGCGCTCGACGGTCAATCCGCGGACATCCTCACGCGCTACAAGCGCTTCAACGCGCCGGAGGGCAACTCCGTGACCGACGAGGATTCGCCGGAGCAGTACCCTACACAGCAGACCACGCTACCCACCACGGAGGACATCAACCAGGACCAGAACCTGGGCGAGAGCGAGAGCTATTTCCAATACCGCATACCGCTGCGCCCGCAGGATATGGTGGTGGGGCAGGGGTTCATCACCGACCGCATCCTGGCCACGGCGAACACACCCGAGGGGCCCAAGCAGGTGTACTGGTACCAGTTCAAAGTGCCCGTGCGTCAGCCTACCCAGGTGGTGAATGGGATCCAGGATTTCCGCAGCATCCGCTTCATGCGCCTGTACCTGCACGGCTGGCAGCAGGAGGCCACCTTGCGCTTCGCGCGGTTGGAGTTCGTTCGCGGAGAGTGGCGTAAATACTTGCAGAGCTTGGAGACACCGGGTGAGGTAGTGGGTGGTGACCCGGATCCCACGGTGTTCCAGATCGCGGCGGTGAACATCGAAGAGAACGGTAACCGCACGCCGATCAACTACGTGCTGCCTCCGGGCATCAACTCCGAGGTTGACGTGGCCAGCGCCAACCTGCGGAATCTGAACGAACAATCGTTGCAGTACAAGGTGTGCAACCTGCGCGACGGGGATGCGCGCGCCGGTTTCCGCAACGTGCAATTCGACATCCGCAGCTATAAGAAGTTGCAGATGTACATCCACGCCGAGAGCAGCGATCCCAACGCGCCCATCGAGTACGGCGATGCCTCGGTGTTCATCCGCTTGGGCAACGACTTCGACCAGAACTACTACGAGTACGAGGTGCCGGTCACGCCATCCACGTTCTTCAACCGCGATCCGTTCAGCGTGTGGCCCGAGGTGAACAACGTGATCATCGAGTTCGCCAAGCTGAACGACCTGAAGATCCAACGCGACCAGAGCGGCGCATCGCGCACCGAGCGCTACCAGGGCACCGACGGTGACCGCCGCGTGTTCGTGAAAGGTGCGCCGAACCTGAGCCAGATGCGCACGATCATGATCGGTGTACGCAACCCGAAACGCGATGGCGAAGAGGCGAACCCATGGGCGCAGGACGATGGGCTCTCGAAATGCTTGGAGGTCTGGGTGAACGAATTGCGGTTAACCGACTTCGACCAGAGCGGAGGGTGGGCCGCGCTGGCACGGGTGAACGCACAATTGGCCGACCTCGGTAACTTGAGCGTGGCGGGCAACTACAGCACACCGTTCTGGGGCAGCATCGACAAGAAGGTGAGCGAACGGCAGCGCGAGACCAAGTATGGGATCGACGTGAGCGCCAACCTGGAGATGGGCAAGTTCCTGCCGGAAGAGGCCAAGGTGCGCGTACCGCTCTACGTCGGCTACTCGGAACAGATCAGCAATCCGCAATTCGATCCATTGAGCCCCGACATCACCTTCGATGATGCGACAAGAGCGCTCTCGCGCGAAGAGCGGAAGGAGCGGTTGAAGGTCTCCCGCACCTACACACGCCGGCGAAGCGTCAACCTCACCAACGTGCGCAAGGAGCGTGGGCAGGGCAGTAAGGAGCAGTTCTTCGATGTGGAGAACCTGAGCTTCAACTACGCCTACAGCGACCAGGAGTATTACGATGTGAACACGGCCTATGAGAACACGCGCACCTACCGCGGTTCCATCGCCTACCTGCACTCACCGAAAGCCAGGCCCATCGAGCCGTTCGCTGGCATTGGTTTCGTCAGCAAGAGCAAATGGCTGAAGCTGGTGAAGGACATCAATTTCAACCTGGGCTTTAAACAGATCAGCATGCGCACCAGTGTGGACCGCATGTACCTGGAGCGGTTGGTGCGCCCCAACCCCGACATCGAGACCTTGCCGCCACGGCCCACGTACAACAAGAACTTCAACTGGAACAGCCAGTACGGCTTCCGGTACGAGATCACCAAGTCCTTGAAGCTCGACTTCAACGCCAACAACATGGCCTTCATCGGCGAAACGCCGGGCCGGGTGAACAGCAAGGACCGCGATGAGTATTCCCTGTGGAAGGACAGCGTGCTCACCAGCTTGCGCAATTGGGGTGAACCCACGCGGTATGACCACACCGTGGCCGTGACGTACACGCTGCCGCTGGACAAGTTCCCGCTCACTGATTGGATGACCGTGAACACCGGATACACCGCAGGGTACCAATGGGACCGTGCGCCGCTGACGCAGGATAGCCTGGGTGCCACCATCCAGAACTCGCAGAACATCTCGGTGAACGGCCAGTTGAACTTCGTGAACCTGTACAACAAGTCGAAGTACCTGAAGAAGATCAACGACAAGGGTAAGGGCCGTTCGCAGACACCGAAGGCGGGAAGCAAAGCCCAACCAGCCAAGACGGACTCCACCGCCAAGCCACCGCCGAACATCAAGATCGATCCGCTGGAGGGCTTGGCGCGTGTGCTGATGACGCTGCGGAACGGTACCGTCACGTACAGTCAGACATCGGGTATCCTGTTGCCTGGCTATTCGCCGCGCACCAACATCATCGGCATGGACAACTTCGGTGCGCCGGGCTTCGGTTTCGTCATGGGCCAGCAGAACCACGACCTCAGCGGCGACATCGTGCGCGACTTCGCCACATCCGCAGCGCGTGAAGGTTGGCTGGTGACCACCCCGTCCATCTTCAACCCGTACACCAACACACGCAACGAGACCATCAACGCGCGCTTGAGCTTGGAGCCGTTCCGCGGCATGCGTGTGGAACTGATGGCCAACCGCACCAAGGCCGATAACACCAGCAGCTTCTTCCGGTACAACCGCGAAGAGGACCGGTACGTGAACGACAGTCCGCGCGCTCAGGGTAGCTTCAGCGTGAGCATGCTCAACTGGCGCACCACCTTCGTCAACAACGATGCGGACTTCGTGAACCAGGTGTTCCAGGACATGCTGGCCAACCGGCCGGTGGTGAGCGCTCGCTTGGGGTCGGCGGCTGGCGCGGCCGTGGATCCCGAGACGGGCTACGCCGATGGCTTCGGACCAACGCAACAGGATGTGGTGGTGAGCTCCTTCCTCGCGGCTTACACGGGCAAGAGCGCGGAGAACGTGAAGCTCGATCCGCTGAGCCTGATCCCCGCACCGAACTGGGATGTGACCTACGACGGCCTGACCAAACTGCCCTTCTTCGACAAAGTCTTCCGCACCTTCACGGTGAAGAACAGCTACCGCAGCACATTCAACGTAGGCAACTACCAGACCAATCTGCTGTACATCGAAGACGCCGGAGTGCGCGATGTGGGTGGCAACTTCCTGCCCGAGAAACAGATCGCGGTGGTCACCATCCAGGAGGTGATGCGCCCCTTCATGGGCTTCGACGGAACCTTGAAGAACAGCTTGCTCGCCAAGTTCGAATACAACCGCGACCGAAGCCTCAGCCTCAGCCTCACCAACAACCAAGTGACCGAAGTGCGCGGCAAGGAATTCGTGATCGGCAGCGGTTACCGCTTCAAGAGCGTGAAATTCCCCTTCGCCATCGGTGGCACCACACCCAAGAGCGACCTCAACCTGCGTGTTGACCTGAGCTTGCGCGAGAACGCCACCATCATCCGCAAGGTGCAGGAAGAGCAGAACCAGCCCACGGCCGGTCAGAACATCATCTCCATCAAGACTTCGGCGGATTACGTCATCAACGACCGTTTGAACGTGCGTGCGTTCTACGAGCGGGTCGTCAACACACCGGTCATCTCCACCTCCTTCCCCTCGGCCAACACGAATGCGGGCATCAGCCTGCGCTTCACCCTGGCGCAGTAGAGCGGGTGCAGGCGCAAGGGCAGGGGGGAACAACCATGGAACACTTCGCATGTGCCGGTGAACTGACATCGTGCCCTGTAACATTCCGCTGCGCCCCGTACATTCGCCGCCACATCACTACGCCCTCATCCGACCATGAACATCCCGGCCGACCTGCGCTACACCAAGGACCACGAATGGGTCCGCATCGAAGGCAACACCGCCACAATCGGCATCACCGACTTCGCCCAGGGCGAATTGGGTGACATCGTGTTCGTGGACATCGGCACCGAAGGGCAGGACGTGGCGCGCGAGGCGGTGTTCGGCACCGTGGAAGCGGTGAAGACCGTGAGCGATCTCTTCATGCCCGTGAGCGGCAAGGTGGCCGAGCTGAACCCCGGCCTGGCCGACGACCCAGCTTCGGTGAACACCGATCCCTACGGCAAAGGCTGGATGGTGAAGGTGGAGATGAGCGCGCCCGGCGAGGCCGCCGATCTGCTGACCGCTGATCAGTACAAGGCGCTCGTAGGCGCGTGATCGCATGACGCGGTTCCTGCGCCTGGCCATCGCGTGGGCGTTGCTGATCGCATTCCTGTGCCTTACTCCGGGCAAGGCACTGCCGCAATGGGAGTGGGCCGATCTGCTGAGCGTGGACAAAGTGGTGCACATGCTCATGTTCGGCGCGCTGAGCTATCTGCTCGCGCGCGGTATCAAGGACCGTGAAAGCAACAGCTGGTCTACTGCTCGGGTCCTCACGGTGGCTGGCTTGATCTCTTTTGGGTACGGTGCGCTGATGGAATTCCTGCAGGAAACGCCCGGTCTTGGCCGCAACGGTGATTTTGTGGACCTCACGGCCAACACCATCGGTGCGGTGGTGGGGGCCTATCTGGTGTACAGGTTCTGGACCCGCCAACGCGCGGTAGCCTAGCCACGGGATCATCGGTATCTTTCGGACCAAGCCGGTGAACAGGCCGGCGCACCGCACATGGCCAAGACCGTGACCGCCCCCGTGAGCATGCCCGATCCGCGCACCACGCCCACCATCGATCAAGTAGGGATCGAAGAGCGTGTGGCCCGCATCAAGACGCGCAGCATCAAGAAGGAGACCAAGGTGCAGGGCATGAAGCTCGCGTTGAGCATGATCGACCTCACCACCTTGGAGGGTGCCGATACGCCCAGCAAGGTCCAGCAGCTCTGTTACAAGGCCATGCATCCACATGATAGCCTGCCCGGCCTGCCTACGGTGGCCGCGGTCTGCGTCTATCCTTCCCTCGTCAAAGTAGCCAAGAAGGCCCTCGGCGATTCCGGTGTGAAGGTGGCCAGCGTTTCCACGGCCTTCCCCAGCGGCCAGGCTCCGCGCAACGTGAAGATCACTGACACCAAGTTTGCGGTGAGCGAAGGGGCCGATGAGATCGACATGGTCATCAGCCGCGGCAAGTTCCACATGGGAGAGTACGCGTACGTGTTCGACGAGATCGCGGCGATCAAGGAAGCTTGCGGCGATGCACGCTTGAAAGTGATCCTGGAAACAGGCGAGCTCGGCACTTACGACAAGGTGCGCTTGGCCAGCGACATCGCCATCGCGGCGGGTGCCGATTTCATCAAGACCAGCACGGGCAAGATCAATCCCGCGGCCACGATGGAAGTGACCCTTGTGATGCTGCACGCCATCCGCGACCACTACCTGAAGACCGGGCAGATGATCGCGATGAAGCCCGCTGGCGGCATCCGCAAGAGCAAGGAAGCCTTGCACTACCTCATGATGGTGAAGGAGGAGCTGGGCCCCGAGTGGCTCAGCAATCACTGGTTCCGCTTCGGCGCCAGCAGCTTGGCCAACGACATCCTGATGCAATTGCAGAAGGAGGCCGACGGCCACTACCAAAGCGCCGACTACTTCAGCAACGACTGAAGCGGAAGGTTGTCGTCCACTGTGCTGTTCACCTTTCGGCAGGGTCCTCGATGGGTGTGTACGATGCCATGCTCGCGCGCACCAACCCATCCATCATGACCGCACCCTTACGTTCCGTATTCCTGCCCAGCCTCCTCTTCGTCTCGTTCTTCGCACACGGCCAATGGGCCCAAGTGAACAATGGCCTCACCAATTTGACCCAAGGAGCTGCGGTGCTCGGTGCATCGCCCACGCACCTGTTCGCGCGCGGTGGTGGCAACTTCTTCCGCAGCGATGACCAAGGCGATAACTGGACTGCGGCCACGACCCCCGAGTTCTTGAACCCCTCCAACTGCGGCTACTACTTCGCGGATCGCTATTTCGCAGGCCTCAGCTCCGCGCAGGCCTGCATCTTCTCTACCGAGGACGAAGGTGCCACCTGGACAGCGGCCACCGGTGCGCCCACGGCCAGCGTGGTGCGCGGTTTCTTCGAGTACGGCGGTGCCTTGTACGCTTATACGAGCAACGCCGGCATCTACCGCACCCTTGACGGTGCCAGCTGGGCCGCGGTCAACAACGGTCTCACCAACCTCAACGTCATCGGTATGTGCGCCGCGGGTCCTTACTTCCTGG
>DAOORM010000107.1:0-7046 GCA_035389265.1 Flavobacteriales bacterium
CCGCATCATCACCAAGCGCTGGTTCACCTGGAACCCCATACCGTGCTTGGAGCTGTTGCGGTAAGCGCGATCGATGAGTTCCTGGCAGTGTGTGATGAGTACGTTCACATGCCGGTTGCTCTCCTCATCGGCCCTGCGGGAGAGGAGGCCCTTCTGCACGCCGACGAGGTGTTCATTGAGTGCATCACCCAGTGCCACGAAGGGATTCAACAGGTTCTCGTACTCGGGTACCATGCGCAGCACACCGCTGTCGAACGCCTTGCCGCTGATCCGCAATCCGAGCACCTTGGCGGAGAACAGCAGTTCAACCACCGGTGCATCATCATGCTTCCATTGATCGGCTCCACGTCCGCCGAGCAACTCCAGCAGTTCGATGCAACGCGCCATGTCCAGGCTACCCACCCACTCGGCGTCACCCTCGCGGAAGAACACGTTGGTGAGCACATGCTCGATCGTTCCTTTCTCCGGCTGGTTCGGCAACAGCTTGTAGGCCAATCGTCGGCGGAGCTCGTACCAGAACGCCTCACCCGGCATGCCTTGATCGATGATGACCCTGTAGAAGCGCTTCCCTTGGACAAGGCGCATTACATAGGTGGAAAGGCCCACAGCGAGCACGGGGTCCACTTTCAACAGGGCGATCAGTTCATCCACCTGAGGATGGATCCCCTTGGCGCGTTCACCCTTGGTAGGCCTGATGGCCACCACGAGCCGCGAAAGCAGGTCGACCTCCACACCATCGTAGGCCACGATGGCCTTCAACACCTCGCCCAATTCTTGTCGTGCCACGGGGGGAAGTTAATCGGTGCCCGGGTGCTACCGAGCAGGTGTGGAGAAAGCCGATCACGCATCGGACCGTAACGGCCTCGCCTTCATCATCTTTGTAGCCGTGAGCAAACATCCTTCGACAAGCACAGGGCGTAACGACAGACTATGAGAACACATCTGGTGACCGGCGGCTGCGGATTCGTGGGCCGTAACATGGTAAAACGCCTTTACGCCCAAGGGGCCCGCGTCCTCTTCATCGACGACCTCAGCGTGGGCACCCATCCGGATACCTGGCTGGGGCATGTGGTGAACTTCGAGCACAAGAACCTGAAGATCTACGGACAGGACGAGCGCTTGATCTTCCTCCAGGCCGATCTGCGCGATGTGCTCCGTGAGCTGAACAAGGATCCCGAGTGGTTCCGCAAGGCGTACGGACAGAACCTGGTGCAGTTCGACGACATCTTCCACTTCGCCGCCATCGTGGGTGGGCGCAGCAAGATCGATGGCGATCCCATGCTCGTGGCGCAGGACCTCAGTATCGATGCCGAGATGTTCCTCTACGTGTGCCGCAACAAACCGCGCCGTTTCCTCTATCCGAGCAGCAGCGCCGCCTATCCCATCGACCTGCAGACGGAAAGCAACACGCTGCAACTGAAAGAGAGCGACATCGACTTCAAGAAGATGGGCGAGCCGGACATGACCTACGGCTGGAGCAAGCTCACGGGCGAATTCCTGGCGAAGATCGCGGCCAGCCACTACGGCGTACACGTCACCTGCATCCGGCCCTTCAGTGGTTATGGTGAAGACCAGGACCTCAGCTACCCCGTGCCTGCCATCGCCGCGCGCGCTGCCAAGAAAGAGAACCCCTTCGAGGTGTGGGGCACCGGCAAACAAGGCCGCGACTTCGTTCACATCGATGATGTACTCGACCTCACGCTGCTGGCCATGGACAAGATCAGTGATGGTCGGGCCATCAACATCGGCATGGGCCGGCTCACCAGCTTCCTGGAACTGATCGAGGTCTTCACCAGCTTCGCGGGCTACAAACCCACTATCAAGCCCCTGCTCGATAAACCTGTGGGCGTACACAGCCGCTACTGCGACATGACGTGGGTGGAGGAGAACCTTGGTTGGAAAGCCAAGATCAGCATTGAAGAAGGGATGCGGCGGGTGTATGAGGCGGCGAAACGCCGATCAGAAAATTAGTAGATCAGACGATCAGATAATGGAAATGCCCGGCTGCGACCGATCTCCTGATCACCTCATTTTCTGATCTTCTGATCATGCATGTCGTCTGCTTCGGCCCCGGCCCCAAGTTCAAAGGCGGCATCGCGCAGTACAACACGGCGTTGGCGCGATCGCTGAAGGATGAAGGGGCGCAGGTCACCATCGTCAGCTGGACGCAGCAGTACCCGGCGATCATCCCGCGCGAGTTCGTGGACAAGGCCAGCCGCAGCGACTTCCTGGAGGGGTACGATATCCCGGTGAAGTACCTCACCAACTGGAATGATCCGCGCACCTGGTGGGCCACCGCAAAGGCCATCGCCGCGCTGAAGCCGGACAAGGTGATCCTGCA
Source organism: Flavobacteriales bacterium (assembly GCA_035389265.1). Taxonomy (GTDB): domain Bacteria; phylum Bacteroidota; class Bacteroidia; order Flavobacteriales_F; family PHOS-HE28; genus PHOS-HE28. The sequence continues at coordinate 2,342 of DAOORM010000107.1, forward strand.
GTGGTACAACCCCACCCAAGGCATCCCGCTGAACACCATCGCCAACTACCTGCGGAAACACACGAACGCCGATATCCTCTTCGACCTTCACTTCGTGGCCGCCAAGGAACAGAGCTCACTTGATGCTCGGCTCACGCGAATGGCACTGCGGCACGGACACAGCTTCATCGTGCACGCGTATAAGACGGCGGAGGAGTTGAAAGCACTATTCGCTGGGGAGGCATTCACCTTGACGTTGGATGGCTCGAGGGGAGTACGGGCGCGAGATCTCGCGCCCCAACGCGCCATTCTGAAACTCTACCATCCGATCTACACGCTCTTCAAGCCCGATCCGGCGTTCGACAAGGAGGGGTGGAAGGCGCAGCATCATCTCCGGAAGCACGTCTTCCTTTTCTTCGGATTCATCCGCAAGTACAAAGGGCTGCACTACTGCATCGAGGCCTTCGCGGAACTGGCCAAGCAGCGCGATGATGTAAGCCTGATGATCGTGGGTGAGCGCTTCTGGCAGACGGTTGACCAAAGCAAGCTGAGCACCAAACTGAAGAATGCGGTGTTCGGCACGGTGAAGAAACTCTTCCTCAAAAAGGCGGATGACGAGCGCGACTACGACCCGCTGGCCCTGGTTGAAACGCTTGGCCTACGCGACCGCACCTTGGTGGTGGATCGCTTCATTCCGAACGAGGAAGTACCGCCCTATTTCCAAGCCGCCGATACCATCGTGCTCTTCTATGAGACGGCCACGCCCAGCGGGGTGGAGAGCCTTAGCTACAACTTCAAGCTGCCCGCCGTGGCTACGCGGGTGGGACACTTTCCAGAGACCATCACCGACGGCTTCAACGGCTTCCTAGCCACTCCGAAGAACATCGCAGACATGGTGCGAGTGATGAACGCCAGCATCGACCAGCCTATTCCGCGGGAGAACGTGGTGGAGGCGACGAAGACGATGAGCTGGGCGAATTACGCGAAGGCAGTGTTGAACGGGTAGACCGATCGGTTGATCGATTTTGTTCTGCCTATGTGAAGCATGAGGGTGAACCGTCCAACCATCGTCCCCTATTTACCGCACTAGTGCATCACTACGATCCGCTGCGCTGGTTGCCCTGAACAGTGCACCACGTAGAGGCCTGACGGGATGGACAGGGGCAGTGTCATGTGATAGGCGATCGTATTCGCTGACGCGATCAGTCTTCCACCGGCATCCTGCACCTCTACAGCGCCGATCGGGGCTACACCAGTGATCACCAATTGATCAGCCGACCAATGGATCGTCGCTGATGGCGGCGCCAAATAAGCGACCCCATTACCCACGAAGTTCAAGGTGCCATTGCAGGCGCTGTTGGCCGTGGAACTGAAGACCGTGAGCTCCGGCTGGTAGACGGCAGCGGATGCGTACCGTTTCCAAGCCCACCGCCGCGTGATGGTATGGCCATCGCCAGCGGCGTGCGAGTAACTCGAAGCGCCGATCGATAGGCACCACAGGTAGGCGATCCGCGGTGAGCCAGAGCCAACCACTTCTGGATGATACCTGCATCGTACAGCGGTATTGGTATTGCTCTGCCACTGTCCGGAAGCGGAGTACCCGAACCGCTGCATGCCGCTGCTGTTGGTCCATCGCACGGTGCCGTCTTCAACGGTGGGCATGGTGTTCGACGAACTGGAACTCAACTGTTCATCATCCCAGGTGCCTGCATCCCAATCGTACGCGGCAGCTCCGATGATACCTGAGGTCGACTTCCACGCCACCACACCTTGGCCGAGCACCAAGGCATTGCCGCTGTTCGAGCTGAGCTGCTCATCGATCCATTGCCCCAAGGATGGATCGTACACCGCAGCACCCACGATGCCCGAGCCGGAGACCCAAGCCACCACACCGTCGCGGTTCTGCACCACATTGCCACTGTTGGAGCTCAATTGGTCGTCCATCCACTGGCCCGTACCGGGGTCATACACAGCAGCCCCAACGATACCCGAGGCGGAGACCCAACTCACCACCCCATCGCGGTTGTGGATCTGGTTGCCGCTGTTGGAGCTGAACTGTTCCGAGCGCCATTGCTGGAGTGCGGGATCGTAGATGGCCGCACCAACGACACCCGTGCCGGATACCCAGGCCACCACGCCATCGATGTTCACCACGGTATTGCCCGAATTGGAGGAGAGCTGGGTCTCTTGGAAAGTCGCGAGGTCGATGTCGTACACCACAGCCTTCACCGTGCCCGTGGGTGATGCGGTAGCCACCACACCATCGTCGTGGGTCCAGGTGGACACGCTGGTGAGGCTCGTGGTGCGGATCTGGTCGGTGAGCGGATCCAGCACGGTGCAGGTGATCGTGCTCCCGTTCTGATTCACACTGATGGGCGGTCCCCAGCCCCAGTTGTAGTTCTGCGCATGGGTTGAGAGCAAGAACAACATGGCCAACAGGGAGAGTGATGATCGAAGCATGGTGGTGGTTTCGTCTCCGAAGCTAGGCCTTCTGCCGATCGGCGGGCTGTTCTGGTCGTTCGTCGGGTCCGGCGCCCGGTACGTCCAGAAACTTGCAGCATTTAACTACCGTAGAAGACCACCGTGTTTTCGGCAACGTTAGTTTCACGCCCCCGCTGGCCTTACCGCGAACTGGAACCTCGCACGATGGTAAGGCAACGGAAGAACCTGTAACGGAACAATGGTGCATACACCAGTGCTCTTGTCATTGCTTTTCTCCTGGCTGCTGCCCAGCACTTGGAGCGGACCTGCCCCTGTGGCGGAAGCCGCTCCCGTGACCACGAGCGCGGCGGCGGAGCTCTATGAGGAACTGTGCCTGGAAGGCGAGCTGAAGGAGACCGTCTTCACCGCGTGCTACAAGCGGATGGAACGCAAAGGCATCAACGGACGTATCGTGGCCATCGCCGATATGACGCAGCCGAGCACGGCCAAACGTTTCTACATCATCGACCTGGACCGCAAGGAGCTTGTGCTGCGCACGTATGTGGCCCACGGTCAGGGCAGTGGCGACCTCATGGCCACCAGTTTCAGCAACCGCGAAGGCTCGCACCAGACCAGCTTGGGTTTGTACCGGGTTGGTGCCGAGATCGTCAGCCCGAAACACGGTGCAGCGCTGCTTCTGCACGGCTTGGAGCGTGGCGTGAACTGCCAGGCCGAGGCGCGTGAGGTGATCATGCATGGCGCCGACTATGTGAGCGAGGAGTTCATCCGCGGCAACGGGCGCTTGGGCCGCAGTTGGGGTTGCCCTGCAGTGAGCCGTACCGACATGCCCCGCATGCTGGAATTGCTCGCCGGCGGCGGCTTGCTCTACGTTCACGGATAAGAGTAGAACTTTGTGGCCGCGATCCACGTATGTGGAGGCCGATCCATGCGTTCATTCATCCTATCCCTCGCTATCCTATTCCTCGTTGGCTGTTCGGGTCCCGAACGACAACAGACCGAAGCCGAACAGACCCGCGCCATCACCAAGGTCTTCGAGACCAAGGAGCAGTACACGGCGCGCACGCTGGACAGCGCAACGGTGGCCGACTTCCTGCTCAGGCACCCCGATTCCAACGGCGATAGCGCCGCCATCTTCTCCTTCTACAAACGCCGCGGCTACCACTACGCCTGGTTCGCGGGTGACTCCCTCTCACACGCCGCGTTCGGTTTCGCCTCTTTGGTCAACGGTACCAGCAGCGAACACCCCGAAGTGCATGCCCTCCACGAACGGCTGCGCACATTGATCGAAGGGCCCGGCATGAACGGACAGCCCCATTGCGACAGCTGTGGGCAAGACCTGGAGTTGAGCCTCACCGCCGAATTCTTCAATTTCGCCAACAAGAAGTACGGTGGACTCGTCGGCAAGGACCTGCGCGAATTGGACTGGTTCATCCCGCGCACCAAGAAGAACTACGACCGGTTGATCGACTCCATCGCCGCGGGCCGCATGAACCTGCGGGCCATTGAGCCCTTGCACCCCCAATATGCCCTCTTGAAGGACGGGCTACGTAAATACATAGCCCTGGACACCTTGGTGAACTGGTATACCATCGCCTTGGGAGACCGCAAGAAGATCGAGCCGGGAGACAGTGCCTCCATCGTGCCGGACATCCGCCAACGCCTGATGGTACTCGGCGATCTCGTGAGCGGCATGGACACCATCATATTGCATTCCACCGCGTACGACAGCACGTTGGTGATGGCCGTGCAGCGTTTCCAAGAGCGCCACAACCTGCTTCCTGACGGTGTGATCGGAAACAGTGTGATCCGTGCGCTCAACGTAACACCGGCCCAACGCGTTCGCACGCTGCTCGTGAACATGGAGCGCCTGCGCTGGGTGCCCGAGGCCTATGCGCCTGATCTCATCCTGGTGAACATCCCGGAATTCCGGATGCACATCTTCGAAGCCGGGAATGAGGCCTGGAACATGAAGGTGGTGGTGGGCAACGTGGCCACGCGCACGGTGATCTTCAGCGACACCTTGAGCAACATCGTCTTCAGCCCCACGTGGACCATTCCGCAGAGCATCGTACACGGCGAGATCCTACCCGAGATCAAGAAGAACCCGAACTACCTCGCGAAGAAGAACATGGAGCGCATCGGTGGCTCGGACGCGAATCCCATTATCCGCCAGAAGCCCGGTGCGGGCAATGCCTTGGGCCGCGTGAAGTTCCTTTTCCCCAACGATTACAGCATCTACTTCCACGACACGCCGAGCAAAGGGGGCTTCGTGCGGGAGAGCCGC
>DAOORM010000108.1:0-6983 GCA_035389265.1 Flavobacteriales bacterium
TGAACTCGATCGCGTGCCCGTCGGGGTCCTCGATGAACATGCTCACCTGTTCGCCTACCTGGCCTTTCATCACCGAGCGTGGCTCGATGAAGAAGGTGTAGCCCACCTTCACCAGCTTGTCTCGCAACTTGGTCCAGTCATCCATGCTCAGCACGATACCCCAGTGGTCGCTGGGTACGTTGCTCTGGGGGTTGTAGATGCGTGCGGTCTTGTAGGTGACCGGTACTTCCTGGATGGTGAGCTGGTGGCCGAAGAAGTCGAAGTCCACCCACCCTTCGGCGCTGCGGCCCTCCGGGCAGCCCAGGAATTTGCCGTAGAAGGCCTTGATGCGCTTGAGGTCCGTGGTGGCGAAGGCGAGGTGGAAGGTGCCGTTCATGCGAGGGCGTATTAGCCGCCGAAGCTCCGGCGGTGAAGTGTTTTCCGCGCATCAGCTCAGCACGGGCGGAGCCAAGGCGCATGGTGGGTGGTGTGTTGGAGCCGGTCTAAAGTAAGAACGCCCCCGGAGTTCCGGAGGCGTTCGCGCATTCTTCGTCAGGTGGATCAATCCTCGTCGTCGTCACCGTCAGCATCGCCGGCATCGTCGTCCGCGTCCCCGTCATCGCGCCATCGTCGTCCGCGTCGTCGGCGTCATCCTCTTCGGCATCGTCGTCGGCGGTTTCCGCACCTTCGATATCGCCACCCTCTTCGATATCATCGCCCGGTGTGGCGGCGCCATCCTCCTGATCCAAGAACTGTTCGATCTCCTCCCGGCTTTCGGGATTGATCTTGATCAGGTAGAGGGCATCCGGTGTGCGGAGCTCGATCACGCGCAACATGTCCCCCTTGGCCGTGGGGATGGTCTTGATGTGCGTGGAATCGATGCCATCGGGATACTGTTCCTGAAGGGTCTCCTTCAGTTGGTCGGTAAGGGTGTTGAACGAGCGGATGAGGCGTTGCATTGCTTCGGGGCGTTGCGGTCACATGTCGAGTACGTACGCGAAGATGAGGGGCGCCACAATAGTAGCATCACTTTCGATGATGTACTTCGGGGTGTCGATGTCGAGTTTTCCCCAAGTGATCTTTTCATTGGGCACGGCGCCGCTATAGCTACCATAGCTTGTGGTGCTGTCGCTGATCTGGCAGAAGTAGCTCCAGAAGGGGATGCTGTCGCGCTGGAGATCCTGGTGCAGCATGGGTACCACGCAGATGGGGAAGTCACCGGCGATACCCCCACCGATCTGGAAGAAGCCGATGCCCGCGTCGCCGCAGTTGTTGGTGTACCAATCGGCCAGGAACATCATGTACTCGATGCCGCTCTTCATCATGCCCGGCTTGCAATCGCCCACCAGGCAATGTCCCGCGAAGATGTTGCCCAGGGTGCTATCCTCCCATCCGGGACAGATGATCGGCAGGTTGCGTTCGGCGGCGGCCACCATCCAGCTGTCCTTCGGATCGATCTGGTAGTACTGCTTCAGCACACCGCTCCGGATCATCTCGTAGAAGTACTCGTGCGGGAAACGGCGGTTGCCTCTTTTGTCATCGGCGGTCCACAGGTCCACCACGTGCTTCTCCAAGCGACGGAAGGCTTCGTGCTCGGGGATGCAGGTATCCGTCACGCGGTTCATGCCGCGGTCCAACAGGTCGCGCTCCTGTTGGGGTGTGAGGTCGCGGTAGTTGGGCACGCGCTCGTAATGGTCGTGTGCCACCAGGTTCATCACGTCCTCTTCCAGGTTGGCGCCGGTGCAACTGATGATGTCCACCTTGCCTTGGCGGATCATCTCGGCGAGGATCTTGCCCAGCTCAGCCGTGCTCATGGCACCGGCCAGGGTCACCATCATCTTGCGGCCTTTGCCGAGGTGTTCCTTGTAGCCCTTCGCGGCGTCCACCAGCGCGGCGGCGTTGAAGTGCAGGTAATGCTTCTCGATGAAGCTGCTGATCGGTCGGTTGCTCATTTCAGGAGGGCAGGAGGGAATGGGGGCGAAAGATAGAGCGAGGGAGAATTGCAAGGGGCAGGGGCAGGGGCAGGAGCAAAAAGTCCGGACTTGCCTCCGCGCCTGCCCCTGCTCTTATTTCCGAACAGGCTCCTCCATCGGCAGATACCCCAACAGTTGCAGCATCCGTTCGGCACTTTGTTGCTCGGCGAAGACCTTGTCCGTCAATGTTCCATCGGACAGCCGATCGATGAGGACGTGCTTGGGCTTTGGGATCAGGCAATGTTGAATGCCGCCGAAGCCGCCCAAGGTATCCTGGTATGCGCCGGTGTTGAAGTAGCCGATGTACTGCTTGCGTTCCTCGCGGTATTTGGGCAGGTAGATGGCGTTGATGTGCTGCTCGCTGTTGTAGTAGTCGTCGCTATCACAGGTCATACCGCCCAGGAAGACGCGCTCATATTCGTCGTTCCAGTTGTTCACGGGGAGCATGATGAAACGCTTGCTGATGGCCCAGGTGTCCGGTAAAGTGGTCATGAAGCTGCCGTCGATCATGTTCCACCGTTCCTTCTCGTTCTGCTTCTTCTGGTACACGATGCTGAAGAAGGTGGCACCGCTGTCGCTCACGGTGAAGCTGCCGAACTCCGAGAAGATGTTCGGCTCGTGCACCTTGTTCTCTTCGCAGATGTCCTTGATCCGCCCCACGATCTCGCCGATCATATAGTCGGTGTCGAAGCTGAAGTTGAGGCTGTTCTTGATGGGTAGGCCGCCACCGATGTCCAGGGTGTCCAGCGTGCGGCATAGCTTCCACAGGTCGCAGTACACGTTCACGCACTTGCCCAGTTCGTTCCAGTAGTAGGCCGTGTCGGTGATACCGGTATTGATGAAGAAGTGCATCAGCTTTAGGCGGAATTTCTTCTGCTTGCTGATGTTGCGCATGTAGAAGGGGATGATGTCCTTGTAACCGATCCCCAAGCGGCTCGTGTAGAATTCGAACTTCGGCGCCTCTTCGGCCGCGATGCGGATACCGATGTCGCAGTGGCCTTCGATCACTTCATCGAGGTGGTAGATCTCGGCCATGTTGTCGATGATGGGCACCACGTTGAAGCCGCGGTTGGCGAGCCGGCCGATGCCTTTGATGTAGCGCTCATCCTTGAATCCATTGCACAGGATGGTGCTGTTCTTGGTGATACGCCCCCGCTCGATGAGCAGCTCGATCATCTCCAGATCGTACGCACTGCTGGTCTCGAGGTTCACGCCCTTGTCCAGCACCTTGTCGATCACATAGTGGAAGTGGTTGCTCTTGGTGCAGTAGAAGTACTCGTAGGTTCCGTTGTACTCATGCTCCTTCATCGCCTTGGCGAAGCTGTTGCGGGCCAGATCGATCTTCTCGCCGATCTTGGGTAGGTAGCTGATCCGCAGGGGCGTACCGTGCTTCTCTAGCAGTTCCACCAGGGGCAGGTCGTTCCAGAGGAGTTGATCGTCGTCGATCTTGAATTCGTCCTTGGGGAAGTCGAAGGTCTGTTCGATGAGGTCGACGTAGCGGGTCTTCATTGCTTGGTCAGCAGCTTGGCGTTGGCGGTGAGCGGTCGGGTGTCCTTCGAAGGTTGCGAGCGCAAGGCATCGGCCATCGGCGACTTGCCGAGCGGTTCATGGATAAGGAGCGGAAGCCCTGACGCGTGGGAGGCTATGTTCAGCCGGTTCACGGGTAGGCTTCGCGCGTCCATCAGCGGAAAGGGGGACGAACGCCGCAACGGCGAACCACAAGCAACGCCGACCAGGTGAGGTCGCAGATGCCGATGGTGCGTTTCCGGGCGTTCATGGTCGTGCAAAAGTAGGTCCCCGGGAAAAAGCACGGAGCCTTCCGGGATAAATTCCTTTCGCTTCTGTTCTCCGCTGACCGGTCGATGGCTGCAGAACGCAAAGGAGCCGTCCCCCGAAGGAGACGGCTCCGAGCGCTCATCGAAGGGTCAACGGAGCGGTCTGCTCGGGCCGGGTTGAACGGATGGATGCGAACTTGCACCGTTCAGCCTATCCGTATCGTGTGCTACATCGATATGGTTCTTCCACCACCAATAATTTTTGTCAGGATGCTGGTCAGGACGCCCACTGTAAGCGAAAACCGCGAAACTGGGCTGGCCGTCCGAGCTGCCGGCCATCCGAGGATCACAGCCAGCGCTTCCGGCGGAACCAAAGGAGCATGATGATGGCGATGATAGCCATGGTCCCCATCACGAGCGGATAGCCATAGTGCCATTCCAGTTCCGGCATGTACTTGAAGTTCATGCCAAAGATGCCCACGATGAAGGTGAGCGGGATGAAGATGGTGCTGATCACCGTGAGCAGTTTCATCACCTGCGTCATGCGGGCGTTTTGCCCGGCGTGGTAGGTGTTCTCCAAGCTCGTCAGGATCTCCCGGTCCGTATTGATCGTTTCGGCGATGTACACCGTATGGTCCTGAAGGTCGTTGATGTACCGTCGCGTGGCCTTATCGATCAGCGGACTTTGCAGGGTGTTCAAGCGGCCAGCGAGTTCGCGTGTCGGTGTCACATAGCGGTTCACGCCGATCAGCAGGCTGCGCAGCTCCTGAATGGTGAGCAGGTCCTCGTTCCCAGGCTTCAGCATCACCTTCCGTTCCAGCGCTTCGATGCGTTCACCGAGGTCTTCCACGATCAGGAAGTAGTTGTCGACGATGACATCGAGCAGGGCGTAGAGCAAGTAGTCGGCGCTTGCACGGCGTACCCGGCCCGTATCGTTCCGGAGCCGTTCACGGATGGGTTCGAGCACATCGCCTGGTCTTTCTTGGAAGGAGATCACCAAGCCTTTGCGCAGCACGAAGCAGATCTGCTCGCTGTGGATGCCACCGGTCTCATCGTCCAGGCCGAGCATCTTGGCCACCACGAAGAGCGTGTCTTGATACTCTTCCACCTTGGGACGATGGTCGGTGTTGAGGACATCTTCCATCAAAAGTGGGTGGAGGTTGAACCTTTCGCCGATGGTGAGCATCAGCTGATCATTGTTCAACCCATCGATGTCGATCCAAGCATTCTCGCAACCGCTTTCGTTCTCGTGGTAGCCGGCGATGCTCGTGAGTTGCTTTTCCACCACCTTTTCCGCGTTGTACTCGAACAGCCGGATGGAGGTGTTCGAGCCGGAGCTGTCATCCACGCCCACGAAGGAGCCTGGTGGCAGGCCGGCTTTTTCTGAACGATTGCGGACTTTCTTCATGGATGCCAGGCTTGGTTCTACGTGCGGGTCGGATATGTCGCTCATGCGACCGGCTCAGTTGTTTCGGTTTCGTTGGTCACGAAGGGATTCTGTTGAACGAAATGCCGGACGGGAATGGAGACGGCGATGTGCTCTTTGGCGAAACGCTTCAGGATAGCCTCGTTCAGGTCATAGCGCATGAGCCGTGCGGTCACCGGGTCGGAGGCCCAAACGTAGGCGCGGAGCATGACCACCCCATCCTTGATCTCGACCACGCGCACGGCTACTTCGGGCTCACCAGCAGCGCGTTCCTCCGGCGTGCGCTTATCGAATTGCGAGGGGTGCGCTTTGCTTTCCTGCTGGATGATCCGCTTCGCCTTGTCGATGTCGACCCCGACCGCGACGGGTATCTCCACGAACTGGCAGGTCGCTTCTTCCTTGATGCTGCTGTTGACGATGCGCTCTTCGCCGATGATCGCGTTCGGGATGACCACACGCCTATTTTCGAAAGTGAGGATGGTGGTATGCCGCAGGTTGATGTCCTCCACCGTACCGAAGAGCCCTTGCTGTCCCACCTGGATCACATCGCCTACGCGGAAGGGCTTGAAGGAGACGATGAAGATGCCGCTGATGATATCACCAAAGGCCTTCTGCGCGGCGAAGCCGAGGATGGCCACCAACAGACCGGCACCTGCAAAAAGAGTGAAAGCGAAGGACCGCAGTGATGGGATGGTGTAGATGACCCCGAAGAAGGCGGCCACGACCACCACGGTGCGCACGGCGTTGCGCAGGAAGCGATATTGGGTGAACTCGTCCCTCCCTTTCGCCTTACGCCGTGCATACCCTCGCCGGAGAATGAGGTACATGATGCGCTCCACGAGCCAGGCCGCAGCGATCACGCCCACGATCTTCAGCAAGATCAAGAGGTCCATGCCGATCACACGCAGGAAGGCCACGATGGCTCCGGGTTCTTCTGTTGGCGTAGCAGGCATTTCGATACCCCGCAAGCGATATCGCAGGGCAAGCCAAAGTTCGTCCGCGCTTCAGGCCTGCGTCAGGCGGGTGCGTGGGAGTTGTGAAGGGCGGCCTGTCAGTGCTGGGTGGTCAGCGGTCGAAGATCATGGCGGAACGAACTGCCATCAGCAAGTACCTCCTTTTCCGCTCCAGCTCTGAATACCGACATGTCCTTCCCGTGCAGTTGTATCTGACCATTGCGCACGTGCAGCAACGATCCTTCGCGCAGACCGACCACCGCCGCTTGCGGGTTCACCGCCAGGAACTCCGCGATGCGCTGGTCTCGGCTCTCGCCACCGTGCCCTGGAATGGTGGCCTCGGTGTAATGCGGGTTGATCTGGAAGGGCACCAAGTGCATGGCCTTCAAGGAGGGTGGCTCCACGATGGGCATGTCGTTGGTGGTCATGATGGTGGGGCAGGCCACATTGCTGCCCGCGCTCCAGCCGAGGTAGGGCATACCGTCCTTCACCCGGTTGGCGATGGCTTTGATCAGGCCGGTGCGGTATAGGGCCCGCAGCAGGAGGAAGGAGTTGCCGCCGCCGATGGAGACCACATCACAAGACGCCAACGCGGCGAGGGGATCGCTTTCACGGTGCAGGGCTATCGTCTCGCAACCCATCTCACCGAAAATGGGAGCGACCCGTTCGATGTACGTGTCCAAGTAGTTCTCCGTAGCAGCGAAGGGTACGAAGGCGATACGTTTCTTCCCGCTCAGGAAAGGTGCCACATAGTGCCGGGGCCACTGGAAGAAGGGTTCACCCGGTAGGGTGGAGTTCGAGAGGAGCAGCAGTTCCATGTTCATTGGATCACGTTGCCGACGATGTTCAACCGATAAGGAGCGTCTGAGCCGTCGAT